>JALUZX010000396.1 GCA_027011425.1 Planctomycetota bacterium | reverse complement strand
GGCCTGGGCCCGGACCTTCCTGGCCGCCCTCACCGATCCAAGGCAGGTCGTCCGGGCCCAGGCCCTCGAGGGAGCCTACGATCTCTGGGGGGTGAAAGGGCTTCGGACGGCCATCCTGGTCCACCAGCGCTGGGGCCCCCCTGTGTGGAGCCCCTTGGTGGTGCGTAAGGCCGCCTACCTCTGCCAGGGCGCGCTCCCGGAAGATGCCCGGGACCGCAAAGGCGGGCCCTCTCTCTTCGACGTCCTTCACGACTTGCTTTCCAGAACCCCCTCGCCCGAATTGATTCTGGATTGCCGGAAGGCCATCACTTCCATTCTCGGCCTCCCTCCCGTGCAGGACACATCCTTCTATGAGAAGTGGTGGGAGGAAGAGACCCGGGGAGGCCACAGCCTGCCGGCAGGCGGGAAAGGAGGAGACGGCGGGTGAAGAAGAAGGCGGGAAAGCGCCTCCTGGGGCTCCTGAAATTGCTCGTATTTGCGGCCCTCATGCTCTGGGTGGTCGGCCGGGTCCAATTCCGGGATTCCGCCGTCCTCGCGGAAAGCGGCGGGCCTCCAACCTTGTGGGGAAGTCTCCGGCTAGAAGGGGAGGGACAGGGTCTCTTCCTGGACGAGGATGGAAAGCCCCTCCTTCACCTGGAGCGGGAGATCCTTCCCGGGCCGAGGGGAAGCAAGAAGGTCATCTGGAAGGAAACTGGGACGGGCAAGGAGTGGCGCGTCCGGCTCGGGTTCCTGCACAGGGTCACCCACATGAGCATTCCCCTGCTCCTTCTGGCCGCTCTGGCCTACTTTCTTTGCGCCAGTTTCGCCGCCGTGCGCTGGCACTGGCTGCTTCGGGCCAACGACCTGGACGTGAGTCTCTGGGAGGCCTGGCGCCTCAACTGGGTGGGGGTCTTCTTCAACAACGTCGTTCCCGGGCTCACAGGCGGGGACGTGGTGAAGGCTTATTACATCGCCAAGCACACGGGAAAGAAGACTGTCCCCATTCTCACGGTCGTGGTGGACCGGATCCTGGGCCTTACGGCCCTGGCCCTGCTGGCCCTGCTGGTTGTGCTGGCCAATTTCAGCCGTTTCCGTGAGTTGGCCCTGGGGATCCTGGGGCTTCTCGCGGCCATCGCTCTTTTTTCCATCCCTTTCCTCAGCCGGCGGGTGCGCAGGGGCCTCAAGCTGAGCGCTTTCTTGAGGAAGCTTCCCGGGGCGGGGTTCCTCATGACCCTGGACGAGGCTCTCACTTTCTACAGGAACAAGAAGACCGCCCTTTTCCTCTGGATCCTTGCCTCCATGGGCAACCACGTCCTCTCCACGGGCTTCGTGGCCGTCCTGGGTTTCGCCATGGGGTATACCATCTCCTGGGTGGACTATTTCGTCCTGGTCCCGGTGATCAACATCGCATCGGCCGTTCCCCTCGCCCCCGCCGGTTGGGGCGTGGGAGAGACCCTCTACGACCTGGCTTTCATGCGTTTCTCCCACCTGGGGCCGGGCGAGGGGGCGGGCCTCTCCGCCGTCTCCAGGGTGCTGGTGACGGCCTGGTCGCTCATGGGGGGCATCCTGCTGCTCACCATGAAGGACCGGGTCTCCCACAAGGTCATCGAGGAGGAAATGGAGGAGGAGATCGAGGAGGTGGAGAAGGAAGCGGTTGCCCGCACCAGGGAGGAATGAAAAGATCTCCTCCCCCGGGAAGGTGCCCGGGCGGTGTTTGGGACGCGGGGGAAGAAGAGAGGATGGGGAGCGCCTACGCATGAGACCCGTGGTCACAGGATCCATCGCTTTCGACTACCTCATGTCCTTTCCCGGGAGATTCGAGGACCATTTTCTCCCGGGAAAGCTGGACAAGATCAGCGTGAGCTTTCTCGTGGACGAGTTGAACCTCCGCCGGGGGGGGTGTGCGGCCAACATCGCCTACAGCCTGGCCCTTCTCGGGGAGAGGCCGCTTCTGGTGGGCTCCGCCGGAAGCGATTTCGGACCATACGGGAAGGACCTGGAGGGCATGGGGGTGGACCTCTCCGGGGTTCTGGTGAAAGAGGACGTGCTTACGGCCAGCTTTTTCGCCAACACCGACCAGGAGGGGAACCAGATCGCCAGCTTCTTCACGGGAGCGATGCAATACGCCCGGGAGATCTCTCTTCCCCAGGTGGTGAAGGACCCGGACCCCTTGGTGCTGATCTCCCCCAACGATCCCCACGCCATGAGCCGGCACGCGGAAGAGTGCAGGAAGGAGGGGTATCGTTTTCTCTACGATCCGAGCCAGCAGATCGCCAGGACTTCCGGGGAGAACCTGGTCCGGGACTCCCGGGGGGCGTGGATCCTCCTGGTCAATGAATATGAAGAGGAGATGTTCCTCAAGAAGACCGGCCTGGGGCGGGAGGACCTCCGGGAGCTGGCCGAGAACGTGGTGGTCACCCTGGGGGCGGAAGGGGCCGAGATCCGAACTCCCCGGGGGGATTTTCGGATCCCGCCGGCCAGGCCGGAGCGGGTCCTCGATCCCACAGGGGTGGGCGACGCCTACCGGGCCGGACTGGTGAAAGGGCTCGTGGGTGGGCTCTCCTGGGAAACGGCGGGAAGGATGGGAAGCCTGGCGGCGGTCTACGTTCTCGAGACGGATGGGCCCCAGAGCCACCATTATGATCTCCGGGAATTCGCGGAGCGTTACGCCGCCACCTTCGGAGACGCCAAGGATCTGGAGCCCCTGCTGGAAAAGGGGGCATGAGAGGATGAGGCTCTTCGCCGCCCTCCCCGTGTCCCTGGAGATCCGGGAGGCCCTGGAGGCGAAGATCGGGAAGATCGGCTTCAAGGGAGACGGGGTCCGGTGGGTGGATCCCTCACTCTGGCACGTCACCCTGCGTTTTCTCGGAGAAGTCCCCCGGGGAGACCTTCTCCCTGTGACCGGCGCCCTGGCGGAAGCCACGAATGGAGTAGCCCCCTTCGAATGGGAATGCAGGGGGCTGGGAGGGTTTCCCGACCTGACCAGGCCGAGAGTGCTCTGGGCGGGAGTGGACCTTGGGCGAATCCAGATGGTGGAACTGGCGGAGAGGCTCGAGGAGGCCCTGGCGCGTGCCGGGTTTCCCGGGGAGGGCCGTCCTTTTCATCCCCATCTCACTCTGGGACGGGCGGCGGGATCGGCCCGGGGACGGCGCGGGCGCCGGCCGGCCCCCATGGCCCGGAGGGTCCTGGATGCCTTCCTCCGCGAGGAAGCGACTCTTTTCGGGAAGGCCTCGGCCCGGGAGGTGCTCCTGGTGGAGAGCCGGCTCCGCCCGGAAGGGCCGGTGTATGAGACCGTGGAGTCCTGGGCCCTTTCCAGGCTATGATCTGGGGCGCAAACCCTTCGTTCGGAAACTTCCCCTTGGATACCAGGAGGCTTGAGAGCAGTGGCCAGGCAAAACCAGAAAGAATCCCCGGAGACTCGTGAGATGCGCGAGAAGAGGGCCGCCCTGGAAGGGGCCCTGGCGGCCATCGAAAAGAACTACGGCAAAGGCTCCATCATGCGCCTCGGCGAAGGGGTGCAGGTCCCGGTGAACGGGATTTCCACGGGATCCCTCTCCCTGGACCTGGCCCTGGGCGGCAAAGGCCTGCCCCGGGGCCGGGTGGTGGAGATCTTCGGCCCCGAGTCCTCGGGCAAGACCACCCTGGCCCTCCACGTTGTGGCCAACGCCCAGAAGGGGGGCGGGGTAGCGGCCTTCATCGACGCCGAGCACGCCCTGGACCCGGTGTACGCCCGCAAGCTGGGGGTCAACCTGGACGAGCTTCTCATCTCCCAGCCCGATTCGGGGGAGCAGGCCCTGGACATCGCCGAGACTCTGGTCCGCTCCAACGCCGTGGACGTGGTGGTGATCGACTCCGTGGCCGCCCTGGTCCCCAAGGCGGAATTGGAGGGCGAGATGGGGGACTCCTTCGTGGGGCTCCAGGCCCGGCTCATGAGCCAGGCCCTCCGCAAGCTCACGGGCGCCATCGCCCGCTCCCACACCCTGGTGATCTTCATCAACCAGATCCGCGAGAAGATCGGCGTCATGTTCGGGAGCCCCGAGACCACCACGGGCGGCAGGGCCCTGAAGTTCTACGCCTCCGTGCGGATCGACATCCGGCGCATCGGAAAGGTCGGGACCTCCGAAGCGGTCGTAGGCAACCGCACCCGGGCCAAGGTGGTGAAGAACAAGGTGGCGCCGCCCTTCCGGAAGGCGGAGTTCGACATCATCTTCGGCAAGGGAATCAACCTGGAGGGTGACATCCTGGACCTGGCCGTCCTCAAGGGGATCGTGAAGAAGTCGGGGACCTGGTTCTCCTTCGGCGACATCCGCCTGGGCCAGGGGCGGGACCGTTCCGTCCAGTTTCTCGCGGACAATCCCAAGCTCCTCCAGGAGATCCGCAAGGCCGTGCTCCATGCCCACGAGGCGGAAATGAAGGCCCACCAGGGGCCTCCTCCTCCGGCCCGGGGTCAGAGCGCCGGCCAGGCGGGAGGCGGCCCCAAGTGAGGCCCCTTCCCGGCGGGGAGGTGAGGGAAGCCTTCCTCTCCTTCTTCGAGGAAAAGGGTCACAAGCGGCTTCCCTCGGCCTCCCTCGTGCCCGAGGACGACCCCACCCTCCTTTTTACGGGGGCGGGGATGAACCAGTTCAAGGACATGTTCCTCGGCAAGGGGAACCTGCCCTGGAAGAGGGTGTGCACCGTCCAGAAGTGCGTGCGCGTCCCCGACCTGGAGAAGGTGGGGCGCACGCCCAGGCACCACACCCTTTTCGAGATGCTCGGGAACTTCTCCTTCGGCGATTACTTCAAGAAAGAATGCGTCGCCTGGGAGTGGGAGTTCTTCCACCGCCGTCTTGGGATTCCGGAAGAGCAGATGGTGGTGACCATCTACGAAAAGGACGAGGAAGCCTTCCGGGCGTGGACGGAGGATGTGGGGCTTGCGCCTGAGAAGATCTTCCGCTTCGGCGAGAAGGAGAACTTCTGGCCCGCCGAGGCTCCCTCCAAGGGGCCCGACGGCCCCTGCGGGCCTTGCTCGGAGATCTACTTCGACGCCAGGCCCGGGGAGCCTCTCCCCCCCAAGGAAGGCCTGCAGGCCCTTCCCGAGGATCGGTTTACGGAAATTGGAAACTGCGTCTTCACCCAGTTCGACAGGCGGCCCGGCGGCCTCCTCGCGCCTCTTCCCCAGAAGAATATCGACGTGGGGTTGGGCCTGGAGAGGATCGTGGCTGTCCTGGCCGGGGCGCCCACCAATTTCGACACGGACCTCTTTCTCCCCTACATCCGGGACCTGGCCGGGAGGACCGGAAAGGAATACGGGTCCTCCCCGGATGTGGACGAGAGGATGCGGAGGATCTCCGACCACTTGAGGGCCGTGGTCTTCGCCCTGGCCGACGGGATCGTCCCCGGGAACGAAGGGCGGGGATACGTGATCCGGAAGATCCTCAGGAGGGCCGAGAGGGACGGGATCCACCTGGGACTGAAGGAGCCCTTTTTGTGGGAGATGGCCCCCCTCGTGGGGGAGATCATGGGCGAGGCCTACCCTGAGGTGGTGGAAGCCCAGGAAAGGGTCCGGCCCATCCTGGAGACGGAGGAGAAGGCCTTCCGCCAGGTCTATGACCGGGGCCTGAGCATCCTGGAGGAGATGCTGGGCCGCCTCCCCAAGGGGGGAACCCTCTCCGGAGAGGACGCCTTCGTGCTCCACGACACTTACGGGTTTCCCTTCGATACCTGCGAAGAAGAGTGCCGGGAGAGGGGATACAGGGTGGACCGGGAGGGCTTCCTGGCGCGGATGGAGGAGCAACGGGCACGCTCCCGCAAGGGGTCGGCCCTGAGCACGGCGGTCTTCGACTCCTCCCCGGAGAAGGAGCTGGCCCGCAAGGCCGGAAAGGAGACCGAGTTCACCGGCTACGAGAGGGACCGGGACGGCGGGAAGGTCCTGGCTCTCTCCCTGGAAGGGAAGCTCGTGGAGGAAGCGCCGGCGGGGAAAGAGATTCTCTTCGCCGTGGACCGGACCCCATTCTACGCCGAGTCGGGAGGCCAGGTGGGGGACCGGGGGTCCTTCCAGGGAGAAGAAGGACTCAGGGGAAAGGTGGTGGACACCTTCCCCGTGGCCGGCGTCCACGTGCACAAGGCCCTGGTGGAGGAAGGGACGGTCCGGGTAGGCCGGGAGATCCTCCTCGAGATCGACGCCCGGGCCAGGAGGGCCACCGAGAGAAACCACACGGCCACCCACCTTCTCCACGCCGCTCTGCGGAAGGTCCTGGGGGAGGAGGTCCACCAGGCGGGCTCCCTGGTGGGCCCGGAAAAACTTCGGTTCGATTTCACCTGGGGCAAGAGGCTCGCCCCCGAGCAGATCCGGGCCGTGGAGGACCTGGTGAATGCCCGGATTCTCCGAGCCTTGGACGTAATCGCCCGGGTCATGCCCCTGGAAGAGGCCCGGGGGCAGGGCTACACGGCCCTTTTCGGGGAGAAGTACGGCGACCAGGTCCGGACCATCTCCATCGGGGAGTTCTCCCGGGAACTCTGCGGGGGAACTCATGCCCGGAACACCGGCGCTCTGGGAAGGCTGATCATTCTCTCCGAGTCCTCGGTCTCAGCGGGAACCCGCAGGATCGAGGCCGTCACGGGCGAAGGCGCCATCGAGTGGGCCCGTTCCCGGGAAGCCCTCCTGGAAAGGCTCGCCGGTCTCCTCAAGTGCCCCGTGGCGGGCCTGGAGGAACGAGTAAAGCAGGTCCAGGAGGAGGCGGCCCGGCTCAGGAAGGAACTCGAGAAGGCCCGTTCCTCCCAGGCCATGGATCACCTTCCGGGCCTGGAAGAGACCCGGCGGGAAGTGGGGGGGGTCCAGGTCTTTCTCTGGAAGAAAGAGGGCCTGGGGATGGAGGACCTGGCGGGCCTGGCGGACAAGCTCAAGGAGAGGCACAAGGACCTGGCGGTCCTTCTCGCCTCTCCCGGCCCGGGCGGAAGGGTCTTCCTCCTGGCCGTAGCCGCCGGGCGGGCATTGGAGAAGGGCGTCCATGCAGGCAAGCTGCTTTCCCGGGCCGCCAGGACCCTGGGAGGAGGCGGGGGCGGGAAGCCCGGTTTCGCCCAGGGCCAGGGGAAAGACGCGGCCCGGCTGGAGGAGGCCATGGAGGAAGCGGGCCGGCAACTGGAGGAAAGCCTGGGAGGTTGACCCGGATTCTTCAGGAAAATCCCTTCTTCCGGGCCGTACCCGGGGCTACCCCGGGCTTTCCATGCGGGCCTTCACCCTAAAACCGGGGAAAATCCCGGTTGACACTTCCTGGACGGGGCCTAGAATGCCGCCCTTTCCATTCGGACCCGCCCGTTTGAGGAGGCGCGGTCCGACCCTAGGCATCAGGAACGGAAAAAACGGAAAGCTATGGCCCATCCCAAGAGACGGAGTAGCAAGGCCCGGCACCGCAAGAGGAAGACCCACCAGTTCCTGGAGGCGGCTCCTCTCTCGCGGTGCCCCCGGTGTGGAGCCGAAGGGCTTCCCCACAGGGTGTGCGAGAACTGCGGGTTCTACAGGGACCGCAAGATACTTCTCAAAGAGGAGTTCTGACCTTTCCCCCGCGGCGGTTTCCCATGAAGATCGCTCTGGATGTGATGGGCGGCGACCGCGCCCCGGAGGCCACGGTTCGGGGGGCTCTCCTGGCCGTGGAGCAAGGTCAGGTGGCCCGAGAGAACGTGCTGCTGGTCGGCCTTCCCGAGGCGGTGGAGAAGGAACTGGAAAAGGCCGGCGCTCCTTCCGATTCCTTTCAGGTCCAAGCCGCCTCCCAGGTGGTGGGGATGGGCGAGAGCCCGGCTGAGGCCCTCCGCAAGAAGCGGGACTCCTCCGTGCTCGTTGCCGCTATGGCGGTCAAGCAGAAAGCCGCCTCGGCCTTGGTTTCCGCCGGAAACACCGGGGCCGCCGTGGCGGCATCGGTGCGGCTTTGGAAGACCCTTCCGGGCGTCCGGAGACCGGGGATCGCCGTCACATTCGAAGGGGAGAAGGGCACGCCCGTTACGATCATCGACGTGGGGGCCAATATCAACTGCACGCCCGCCGATCTCCTGAATTACGGATACATGGGTTCCTTCCTTTCCAGCATAGCCTACGGAGCCCGGAGTCCGAGGGTGGGGCTGATGAACATCGGCTCCGAGGACGAAAAGGGAAACCAGCTCATCAAGACCACCCATGCTCTCTTTCGTGAGACCGGATTGAATTTCGTCGGGAACGTGGAGGGCAGGGACTTGTTTTCCGGGGCCTGCGAGATCATCGTCTGCGAGGGGTTCGTCGGGAACGTGATCCTCAAGGTGGGGGAGGGGCTCTCGGAACACCTTCTCCGGGTCTTCTACCGCGAACTCCAGTCCGCAGGGGTCGATCCCGGGGTTACGGGGAAGGTGGTCGAGAAGATCCGCAAAAGGATGGACTACAGCGAATACGGCGGCGCCCTTCTCCTGGGCGTCGACGGGACTTGCGTGATCTGTCACGGTCATTCCGATCCGAAGGCCATCGCCAACGCGCTCGGGCTCGCCACCAAGGCCGTGGAGAGCGGACTGAACGACAAGATCAGCAAGGCGATTCTCGAGCGGAGGGAGGGCGGCCGGGGGGAGATTCCCGCGGACCGCTGAAGCTATCATACCTCAAGGGCGGATTTGGAGGTCCAGGCGAATGGCCCAATTACGAAAAGTAGGCATTGCGGGGGTCGGTTCCCACCTGCCGAAGAAGGTCGTCACCAACGACGACCTGTCGAAGTTCGTCGATACCAGCGACGAATGGATCCGGCAGAGGACGGGGATCCGGCAGAGGTATTTCGCCGGCGAGGAGGAGCCTCCCGCGTATCTCGCCGTCGAGGCTTCGAAGATGGCCCTGGAGAGGTCGGGCCTGGCCCCGAACGACCTGGACTGCATCCTTGTGGCCTCAACGGTCCCCGACCACCATGTGCCCATCACCGCCTGCCTGGTCCAGAGGGGACTGGG
>JALUZX010000395.1 GCA_027011425.1 Planctomycetota bacterium | reverse complement strand
GATGATGCCGTCCACGAGCCGGGAGAGGATGAGCTGGACCGAGCGCATGGCGTCGTCGTTGGCCGGGATGGGGATGTCCACAACGTCGGGGTCGCAGTCCGTGTCCAGGATGGCCACCACAGGGATGGAAAGCACGTTGGCCTCGTGGACCGCGTTGATCTCCCGCTTGGGATCCACCACAACCAGGGCCCCGGGAAGGCCGTCCATGGTGCGGATGCCGTCCAGGTTCCGCCGGATCTTGCGAAGCTCACGCCGGAACCGGGCCTGTTGCTTCTTGGTGAGAGCCTCCAGCTCCCCATTCCTCTCCATGGCCTCCAGCTCCTCCAGCCTCTTCAGGCGGGAGCGGATGGTCTGGAAATTGGTCAGGGTGCCGCCGATCCAGCGTTCCGTCACCCGGGGAAGTCCCGCCCGGGTGGCCTCGGCCTCCACCACGTTCCGGACCTGCCTCTTGGTGCCCACCAGGAGGATCTGCTCGTCCAGGGAGGCCACCCTCGAAAGGAAGTGGCGGGCCCGGATGAGCCCCCGGATGGTCTCCTTGAGATCGATCAGGTGGATGTAGTTCTGCTTGGCATGGATGAAAGGCGCCATCTTAGGGTTCCAGCGGCTGACCTGGTGCCCGAAATGGACGCCTGATTCGATCAGTTCCTCAACGCTCACGATACTGGACAAGCACGCACCTCCTGGGCGAATTCTCCGCGCATCTCTTTGGAATGCATCCGTTCGTCTTCCGGGATCTTCGGTACTGAAGAAGCCCTCTTTCCAAAAGGAAAGGGGAGGCATTTTAGTGGTCCCCCCCTGGGGGTCAACCCTCTTCGCCGGGGAATAAGGCCCCTCCCCCCCCGGAAGGGCATCCGGAGAGGGCAGGATTCTCCCTTTCGGCCACAGAGGGAGGGCAAGAACCTTTCCCCAACATTTTCCCGGGACTACAATCTATTGTCATGGGTCCCCGGGCCGGCAGGGCGGGAAAACCAGGGGGGTCCGGCCCGGCGCCCGAAAAGAGACAGGGACATCCCGCATGGCACCCAAATCGCCCACCCTCCTTCTCCTGGATCATTCCAGGGAAGGCCTGGAGAAGCTGGTCCGGGGCCTGGAGCTCCAGGGCTACCAGGCCGTCCTGTGCCGGAGCATCGCCGAGAGCCAGGCCTTGGCCCAGGAGAACTTCCATCCCGATCTTGTAGTCTTCGCTCCCCTGGTGCTGGATCCCCGGGGCGTGGAGGCGGAGATCCTGGCCCGCTTCCTGGGCAAGGGCCCCACGCCTCTCCTTCTTGTGGTGGACCACCTGGACAAGCTGGAAAAAGCCTCCCTCCTTCCCTTTCCCTTGAGGGACTTCGTGTTCCCCCCCCTGGATCTCAAGGTGGTGACCCACCGCATCGAGGCGGGCCTGAGGATCCGCCGGGAGATCCTGGAACTCAAAAAGGTCCAGGAAGAACTGAGCAGCCAGGTCATCCGGGACTTCAAGACGGGCCTCTACAACGCCCGCCACTTCGCCCAGGAACTCCAGAGGGAATTCCAGAGGGTCCACCGCACGGGAAGGCCCTTGGCGCTTCTTTTCATCGACATCGACGACTTCAAGCAGATCAACGACTCCACGGAGTATTCCTTCGGGGACCGGGTGCTGGCCGAATTCGCCCGTCTTCTCAAGGCCAATATCCGTGAAGTGGACATCGCCGCCCGTTTCGGGGGAGACGAATTCCTGGTCCTCCTGCCGGGAACCACCCCGGCGGAAGCCATCCAGGTGGCCTCCCGGATCCGCAACATGACCGCCCGCACCGAGATCTCCGACGGCCGGTACACCCGCAGGATCGCCGTCTCCATCGGGGTGGACTGTTACAACGGAAAGAGCGCCTCCTCCCCCCAGGAAATCCGTTCCCGCGCCAACCGGGCCCTCCAGGAGGCAAAACGCCGGGGCAAGAACTGCATCTGGCTCTACGCGGACACCATGGGCGAAGGACAAAACCGCCGCGCCGCAGGCACGGGCGAATAACCCGGAAAATTCGCCGGAAACGTCTAAAAAACCCCGGAACAACCGCAGGGGACGGCTGTACCCGATCCCCCCAAACGGCCGAATGATTCCTACCCCCGGAAACACCAGGTCCAACTGTCGTCGCCGAAGACCGCGCCTCCGGTGCCCCCCCTGCAATTCCTTGGGAAACGTAAGGGACGCCCGAGGGACGGACCGCAGCGACGTCCCGACGGCCGTCCCGAAATCGAGCCCCCACTCCCCAAACACCCCCGGCCCCGGGCAAGCCTATTTGAAAGGGAAATTTTCCTGTCCGATCCCAGGACAGAAACCACAAGAGCGCCTTCATCCAGGAGATCGGGTAGAGTAGACTTAGGATCCTTCCAACCGCTTTCTCCCCGGAGGAACCATGGCGCTTGACCCAAAAGCGATCTATGAAGATTTTGTCAAGATGGCCTGGGCCGACCAGGTCCTGACCCAGGCCGATTCGGCATTCCTTGAAGAGAGGGAGAAAGTTCTGGGCCTTTCGGAAGAGGAAGCCCGGGAGATCGAGGGCCGGGTGATGGGGAAGACCCGGGAGGT
>JALUZX010000394.1 GCA_027011425.1 Planctomycetota bacterium | reverse complement strand
GGCGGGCGCGGATGAAACCCTCACCTGGAAAGGAACCCTCTTCCTGGGATGGGCGGTGGGCGCCCTCCTGCTGGGCCTCCTGCTTCTGTCCAACCTGCGCAAGGCGGCCCGCCTGTTGCGGTCCGCCCGGCCCGCGCCCAGGGCCCTCCAGGAACTTGCCCGGACATCTTCGGCCCAAATCGGCCTCCGCCGTCCCTTTCCCCTCCTTCTCTCCAGGGAGGCCACCTCGCCCTTCGCCATGGGGCTCATCCGGCCGAAAGTGATCCTCCCCGCCTCGACGGCCCTGGAAGTCCCCCCCGAAGGGCTTCGAACCGTCCTTCTCCACGAGACCCTTCATATCAAGAGGTGGGATCTTCCCGTCAACTTCCTCCAGGGCCTCCTCCAGGTCTTCTACTTCTTTCATCCCCTCCTCTGGTTCGCCAACAGGTCCATCCGGCGGGCCCGGGAGGAGGCGGTGGACGAATCGGTTCTCTACTTCGCGGAAAAGGAGAAAGAGATGTACCTCCAATCCCTTCTCGCCCTGGCCCGGAAGAGCCGAAAGGGCCTCCTTCCCTCCCAGGCCCTCCTGGGGATCCTGGAGCGGGAGAGCCACCTGGCCGCCCGGATCCGTCGCGTCCTCGCTCTCACTCCCCCGGCCCGCCCGGGCGGCGGGCCCGGGGCCTGGGTCCTCTTCGCCGCTCTCGGCGCTTTCCTCCTCCCCATGGCCCGGCCCCAGGAGTCCGGGCCGGCGCTCAAGCAAAAGCCTCCGGCACGGAGTCCTGAAAAAACGATTCCGCAAAAGGGACAGGTTCCCGGGCCATCCCAACCCCCGGCGTCGAAGTTGCCCATTCACTGGGCCCAACGGGCCGTCGACATGGGCCTGGACTGGCTCGCCCGGCACCAGGACAAGGCCGGAAAATGGAGTTGCGCCCACTTTGATATCCATTGCAAGGGCCCCAAATGCTCCGGCCCGGGCGCCCCGATCCATGACGTGGGGATCACCGGCCTGGCCCTCCTGGCCTTCCTGGGAAAAGGCAATTCCCCCGTCCGGGGGAATTACCGGGACACCGTAAAAAAAGCGGTTCTCTGGCTCAAGGGAATCCAGAATAAGAATGACGGACTTTTCGGGGGAAGATCCTCCCGGGCCTTCATGTATTCCCACCTCATCGCCACCATCGCCATGGTCCGGGCCTTCGGGGAATCCCGCAAGGTCTCGCTCAGGGATCCCGTCAAGAAGGCGGTGCGATTCATCGCCGAAGCCAGGAATCCCTACAAGGCCTGGCGCTATTTCCCCCGGTCGGGGGACAACGACAGCTCCGTCACGGGATGGGCCGTCACGGCCCTGGCCTGGGCCAAGGCCTACGCCAACCTGGGCCTCCAGGTCCAAGACAAGGATTTCCAAGGCCCCCTGGCCTGGTACGACCAGGTGACCGATCCCAAGACGGGGAGGGTGGGCTACATCACAAAGGGATCCCCCCCCGCCAGGCCCCAGGCGCTCCTGGATCGATTCCCGGCCGGCAAGTCCGAATCCATCACCGCCGAGGCCCTCTACGTCCGGCTCATCCTGGGGCTCGATCCCGCCGGCCACCCCTCCATGCTCAAGGGAACCGGGCTGATCCGTTCCAAGCCCCCGGCCTGGAACAGAGAGACGGGTTCCATCGATATGTATTACTGGTATTTCGGGACCCTGGCGGCCCGGGAGATGGGCGGAGAATTCTGGAGATTCTGGCGAAAGAAAGTCCTGGAGGCCTTGCTCCCCAACCAGGAAAAGATCGGCTGCGCACGGGGATCCTGGGATCCCGCCGGGGTCTGGGGCAAAGAAGCGGGCCGGGTCTACTCCACATCCCTGGCCGTGGCCACCCTGGAGGCTTGCCTCCCGCCCGGGAAGGGCCGGACGAGCCCCGGAGGGGCGGTCCGGATCTCCTTCGCCCCCGCGGCGGGAATCAAGATCTCCACTCCCCTCGTCCTGGTCCTGAAAAAGGCCGGAACACAGAAAAAACCAGAATTCCGGGTCTCCAGGATGATTCCGAACGGGGGCGCCGGAGGGGGTCCCTCCTACCGCCCGATTCCGGAAAAGCAACTCCTCCCCTTTCTCAAGAAGGCCCGGCAGGAAGGGACCCGGAAACTCATCATCCAGGTAGGCCCCGGTGTCCCTTCCGCCTTCCTGGCCCGGGTCCTGGAAAAGGCCCGGAAATCCGGGTTTCCCGAAGGGAAGGTCACCTTCCCCCGCTGACGGAGGTTGACCTCGATTCCCGAAATCCGTATCTATGCCTCCCGGGGCGGGAGGCGGCGGTACCAGGTGAAGTAGAGGGCCCCGGCCAGGGCGAGGACGGCGGCGAGGGAGAGCCAGGCGCCCTTCTTGTTCCCCAGCACCAGGTGGAAGGGCACGAGGCAGAGGGCGATCTGGAAGGCGGCGGAGAGGATTCCGCTGGCGGCGTCCCAGAAGGGCGTCCTGTCTCCTTCCGGGACCAGGCCCAGCCGGCGGGCTTCGATTCGCTCCTTTCTCCAGAAGCCGAAAGGCCGGACGCTTCCGTAGAAGGCCGCCCGGGCCTCCATGGGAGTGGGC
>JALUZX010000393.1 GCA_027011425.1 Planctomycetota bacterium | reverse complement strand
GGGGCGGGTTGCGGCGGCGTAGAAATCGGCTTCCACCTCCTTGCGAAGGCCCTCCAGGATCAGCTCCTCCCCGATGGGGACGATGCAGGAGGTGGGAGGGGCGGAGATCTTGGTGGCGTTGATGGCCCGGTAGAGCCTGTCCGCCTCGGCTCTTCCCATCCGCCTGGGATTGGCCTTGGGACTGATCTTGGCCTTGGCCAGGATCTGCTCGGCCACCTTGGGCCCCACCCGGCAGAAGTCGGTCTGGAGGAAGCCCGTCATCCAGCGCGCCTTGGTGGCCTTGAGGAGCCGGATGAGAAGGCCCAGTTCCACGCCGTAGGGGTGGGGCTTGATCTCCTGGGGAAGGGGAGGGAGTTCCTCCGTGGCCCGGTGGAAGCGGACCACCACCCCGTCGGGGGCCTCGTAGAGGAAGGCGGCGTGGGGGTTGGCGATGGCTGTCTGGCGCAGGTAGTCGTCCACCGACCGCTGCCCCCTCTGGAAACGGGCCTCCATCTCGATCTCCACCCGGGTCCCGTGGGGCTTGTCCCACTCCCGGGGCTCCTCCACGAGCTTCTCCGGCCGGTTGCGCACCGTGTCCACCCTGAGCTCGAAATACCAGGCCTGGGCCTTGGGAGAGGTGCGGGTGAGGATCTTGGTGGGATGGCCCGTGGTGAGCTGGCCGTACATCCCGGCCGCCGAGATTCCGATGCCCTGCTGGCCCCGGGTCTGGCGGAGGGAGTGGAACTTGGAGCCGTAGAGGAGCTTGGCGAAGATGGCCGGCACCTGGGACTTCACGATGCCCGGCCCGTTGTCCTCCACGACCACGACGAACCGGTCGTCCCTGCCCGGGACGGCCCGGATCTGGATGTAGATCTCCGGCAGGATTCCGGCTTCCTCGCAGGCGTCCAGGGCGTTGTCCACCCCCTCCTTCACGGCCGTGAGCAGGGCCTTGCGGGGATTGTCGAAGCCAAGCAGGTGGCGGTTCTTGGTGAAGAACTCGGAGACGGAGATCTCCCGCTGGCGCTTGGCCAGGTCTTCGGCGTTGGCCCGGTTTCCACTCTTGCCGGCCCGGGCTCCCCGGGGAGAGGCGGAGGTTCCCCGGCCCTTGCCGGGAGCTTTTTCCCTGCCGGCGGGAGAGGAACCCTTTTTTCTTTTCTTGGGGGCCGGCTCGGCCTCCCCCGCGGGGGAGGCGGAGAGCCCGTCGAAAAGGCTCCTTTCCTGCCGGGTGGATCTCCGTTTTTTTGCCATGGGCCGAGCCTTCACTTCACACTTCGCTTGGGGAATCTTCTCTCCAGGGGAGGTGGAGGAAAGGGGAACGAACCCTGGACCTCGAGCCCTCCCTGGCTGGTTGCCTCGAACCGTCCCGCCAAGAGGCTAATCCGGGAGCCCGCCGGCGCAACCCCAAAGCGGCCGGGACTGGGCCCGACCTGGAAAGGAGAGGCGCGCGGCGGGCGTTTCTCTTACACCTAAACCTTAGAAGATGGACGGGAGTCCCTGGGAGGAAGGGATCGAGAGCCCAAGAGGTGCATCCATGGCAAAGGCTTTTCTGTCAGGCAACGAGGCCCTGGCCCAAGGGGTCTGGGAGGGAGGGCTCCATTTCGCCACGGGCTACCCAGGCACTCCCTCCACGGAGATCCTGGAGACCATCGCCGCCCGGTTCCCGGAGGTGGAGTGCCAGTGGGCGGTGAACGAGAAGGTGGCCGTCGAGGTGGCCGGGGGGGCCTCCTTCGGCGGGGCCCGGGCCATGGCCACCATGAAGCACGTGGGCCTCAATGTTGCGGCCGATCCCTTCTTCAGCCTGAGTTTCGCCGGCGCCTCGGGAGGGCTCCTCATCGTCTCCGCCGACGATCCGGGCATGCACAGCTCCCAGAACGAGCAGGACAACCGCTACTACGCCCGGGCCGCCCGGTGCCCCATGGTGGAGCCCTCTTCCAGCCAGGAGGCCCGGGACTTCGCCATCCAGGCCCTGGAGATTTCCGAGCAGTTCGAAGCGCCCATCCTGTTCCGGATGACCACCCGGATCTGCCACTCCAAGGGCATCGTGGAGACGGGCTCCCGCAAGGAGGTCCCCCGCAAGGGCTACAAACCCGACCCCCAGGCTCGGGTGCTCATGCCTTCCAACGCCCGCAAGCGCCACGAGTGGGCCCTGGAGCGGGCCCGGAAGCTGGAGGAATTCGGCAACACCTGCTCCCTCAACCGCTGGGAGAAAGGCTCCTCCAAGGTGGGGGTGGTCACTTCCGGGGTGGCCTACAACTACGTCAAGGAGGTCCTTCCCGAGGCGAGCGTCCTCAAGCTCGGGCTCACCTGGCCCCTCCCCTGGGGGCTCATCGAGGAGTTCGCCGCCTCGGTGGAGAAGCTCTACGTCGTGGAGGAAGGGGATCCTCTCCTGGAGAAGGACCTCAAGGCCCACGGAATCCGGTGCACCGGCAAGGAGGTCATCCCCATTACGGGCGAGCTGAACCCCGAGATCGTCCGCAGGGGGATCGCACCGGGCTCCGCCCGGGCCCAGGCCCGCGAGCCCGCCCCAGCGCCTTCCCGGCCTCCCGTCCTCTGCCCGGGGTGTCCCCACAGGCCCGTCTTCTACTGGCTCCGGCGCATGCGGAAGAGCACCTCCGGCGACATCGGGTGCTACACCCTGGGCGCGATCCCTCCCCTTTCGGCCATGGACACCTGCATCTGCATGGGGGCCTCCATCTCGGGCCTTGAGGGCCTGGAGAAGGGAGCCGGCCCGGAGGCGGCCTCCACCCTGGCGGCCGCCATCGGCGACTCCACCTTCATCCATTCGGGCATCACGGGCCTGGTGGACATGGTCTACAACCGGGCCACCGGAACGGTCCTCATTCTGGACAACGAAATCACCGCCATGACGGGCCGCCAGGAGCACCCCGCGACGGGGCGCGACATCCGCGGCAACCCCGCGCCTACAGTGGACATCCCGGCCCTCTGCAAGGCCGTGGGCGTGGAGCGGGTCCAGGTGGTGGACCCCTACGACATGCAGGCCGTCCGGGCGGCCCTCAAGGAGGAGATGGCCCGCAGGGAACTCTCGGTGATCGTCTTCCGCAGGCCCTGCGTCCTCAAGGAGCGCTCCCGCAAGAAGTCCTACGCCGTGGTGGACCCGGAAAAGTGCACCGATTGCGGGGCCTGCCTCAGGCTGGGATGCCCGGCCATCGAGCACAAGGAGAACCACGCCTGGGTCAACCCGCTCTTCTGTTACCCTGAGTGCTCCATGTGCGTCCAGGTCTGCCCCACCAAGGCGATCTCCAAGAAGACGGATCAATGATTCGGGATCCCCGGGGAAAAGAAAGGAGTCTTCTCATGAGCGAAACGACGACCAACGTCCTGCTCTGCGGGGTGGGCGGCCAGGGGGTCCTGCTCGCCAGCGAGGTCCTGTCGGCGGCGGCCATGCTTTCGGGGCGGGACGTGAAGAAGAGCGAGGTCCACGGCATGGCCCAGAGGGGCGGCGCCGTCACGAGCCACGTCCGGTGGGGCGAAAAGGTCCACAGCCCCCTCATCGAGACGGGGACGGCCGACGTGATCCTCTCCTTCGAACCGGGGGAGGCCCTGAGGTGGTCCCATTACCTGCGGCCCGGCGGGGTGATCCTCACCGCCAAGGAGCCCATCTACTCGGTCCTGGTCTCCTCCGGCGCGGAGACCTACCCCGAGGACGTCCTTCAGAGACTGGAGGAAAGGGCGGGGCGGCTGATCCCGGTGGACGCCCTCCAAGAGGTTACGGCCCTGGGAAACCCGAGGGCCGTGAACATCCTCCTTCTGGGGATGCTCTCGGTCTTCGTGGACATCCCGGCGGACCACTGGAAAGAGGCCATCCAGGCCAGGGTTCCCAAGAAGACCATCGAGAGCAATCTCCGTGCCTTCGAGCGGGGCCGGGAACTGGCGGGAAGCTGAGGGGCCGGCCATGCTGCGGAACGAATTGCTCTCCTTCCTCGACAAGGAGAGGGAGGACATCCAGAGGGAGGATCTCCTGGATTTCATCGAGAAAAAGGAGATCCAGTTCCTGGCCCTTCGCTACCCCGCCATGGACGGGAGGCTCAAGACCCTGCGGATCCCCCTCACTTCCCGGAGGCGCGCCGAGGAAGTGCTGGCCGAGGGGGAGAGGGTGGACGGCTCCAGCCTCTTCGGGGCCATCGTGGATTCCGCCCGGAGCGATCTCTACGTGGTGCCCGTCTACTCCACGGCCTTCTTGGACCCCTTCTATCCTTCCACTCTGGACGTGTGCTGCCGCTTCATGGACTACAAGGGCGACCTGGAGCCCTGGACCCCCCAGGGGGTGGTGGAAAAGGCCGACCGGGCCTTCACCAAGGCCACGGGCCTGGAACTCAGGGCCCTGACGGAAGTGGAATTCCACCTGCTCATGGACGAGGAGGACCACCTCTATCCTCCCCGCCCGCAGAGGGGCTACCACGAGGCCTCGCCCTTTCTCAAGGGCGAGCCCGTCCTGGACGAGATCGTCCGGATCGTGGGGAGCATCCGCGGATCGGTCAAATACGCCCACGGGGAAGTGGGGACCATCCCCAGGCTGGAGAGCCGGTATCCGGAGGTGGACGGAAAGCGGGCGGAGCAGTTCGAGGTGGAATTCCTTCCCCGGCCCCTCCAGCAGGCCGGCCTGGACACCCTGATCGCCCGGTGGGTCATCCGGAACGTGGCCTGGCGCCGGGGGATGACGGCCACCTTCGTGCCCAAGCTCGCCGAGGGGGCGGCGGGCAACGGCCTGCACGTCCACCTGGAACTCCTGGAGGAGGAGCGGAACGTGATGGTGGACAAGGGCTCCCTCTCGGAGAGGGCCCGCCGCCTGATCGGCGGGATGGTCCGCTTCGCCGGGTCGATTACGGCCTTTGGGAATACCTGCGCCGCATCCTACCTGCGGCTCGTGCCGGGCCAGGAGGCGCCCACCCGGGTCTTCTGGTCCGACAACAACCGGAGCGCCATGATCCGGGAGCCCCTGGGGTGGGTGAACTCCTCGGGGATGGACCTGAAGGCCAACCCGGGCCAGAAGAACCCCTTTCAGGGCGAGCGGTCCCGCCAGACCGTGGAACTCCGCTCCCCCGACGGGAGCGCCGACGTGCTCCTCACCCTGGCGGCCCTGGCCTGCGCGGCCCGGTGGGGCTTGACCCATCCCAGGGCCCTGGAACTCTCCAAGGAGGCCTACCTCCCCGGCGGCGTCGCGCCGGACCGGGAAACCTTCAAAGGCCTCCCGCCCCTTCCCGGGTCCTGCGCGGAGTCGGCGGCCATCCTGGAGAAACACCGCCGGGACTACGAGGAAGAGGGGATCTTTCCTCCCGTTCTCATCGACCAGGTGATCCGGCGGCTCAGGGCAGAAGGAGACGAGGACCTGGCCCAGCGTCTCTCGGACATGCCCGCCGACAGCCGGCGCAGGTTCGCCGAGTCCCTCATGCACAAGGAGATCCACCGACAGTGACCCCAAGCCATCCGGATCCATACGACGACGCTTCCTTCTACGGGGAACTCGGGCTCATCAGCGGCCTGGAGATCCACCAGCAGCTCCTCACGGGGGGGAAGCTCTTCTGCAGGTGTCCCGCCGGGCGCTATTCCAAGGAATACGATGCCGTGGTTCTCCGGCACATGCGTCCCACCCTCTCCGAGATGGGGACCTACGACGGGACGGCCCTGATGGAGTTCAAGACCCGCAAGGAGATCGTCTACCTCCTCAACGACGACTCGGTCTGCACCTACGAGATGGACGACACGCCTCCCTTCCCGGTGGACGACCAGGCCCTGGACATCTCCATCGTCCTCTCCCTCACCATGGGGTGTCCCGTGGTGGACGAGGTGCATATCGCCCGAAAGCAATACCTGGACGGCTCGATTCCCACGGGGTTCCAGCGCACGGGGATCGTGGGCCTTTCCTCGGAGATCCCCTTCCGGGGGAGGAAGGTCCGGATCCGCCAGCTCTCTCTGGAGGAGGACTCCTGCCGGGAGGTCGCCAACAAGGGCCACCGGATCACCTTCCGGACGGATCGGCTGGGAATGCCCCTTGTGGAGGTGGTGACGGATCCGGATTTCCGCACGCCCCGCGAGGTGGCCGAGGGGGCCCGCCTGCTGGGGAGGATCATGAGGGCCACGGGGCTCGTGCGCACGGGGCTCGGGACGACCCGGCAGGACGTAAACGTGAGCGTCACCGGCGGGGTCCGGTGCGAGATCAAGGGGGTGAGCCGATACCAGCTCATTCCTCCGCTGGTCCACAACGAGGCCGTCCGCCAGGCCAATCTGCTCGCCGTGCGCAAGGAACTCCACATGCGCGGGGTCAAGAGCCCGGCCGAGCTGGCGATCGAGGAGGCGGACGTGACGGATCTCTTCCGCCGTGCCGGGCCCGCCGAGCCCCTCGAGGCGGCACGGCGGGGGGAGAAGGTCCGGGCCGTGGTCCTCAGGGGACTGGCCGGGATCCTCTCCATGCCCACCCAGGAGGGCTGCCACTTCGTGACGGAACTCAAGGGAAGGGTCCGGGTGGTGGCCTGTCTGGACGAGCCGCCCATCCTCTACGACTCGGAGCATTGGCCCGGGGAGGCGCGTTCCTCCCTCGGGGAACTCCGGAAGCGGCTGAAGGCGGGGGAAAAGGACGCCCTGGTCCTGGTCTGGGGGCCCGAGAGGGACACCCACACCGCCGGCGGGGAGATCCGGTTGCGCCTGGAAGAGGCCATCTACGGGGTCCCCAACGAGACCCGCAAGCCCCTGCCCGACGGGCATACCGACTTCGAACGCATCCTTCCCGGCCCGGACAGGATGTATCCCGACACGGACCACCCGGTGATTCCGCTTTCCCGGGACCGGGTGGAGAAGCTCTCCGCCCTGGTGCCGGAGATGCCCTGGGAGAGGGAGGAGAAGTGGCGGGCCCGGGGGCTTCCGGAGGACGCGGTGGAGCGGATCGCGGTCTCGCCCTACGAGCCCCTCCTGGAGAGGCTCTCCGCAAGGGATGGCGCCGATCCCAAGGCCCTGGGGCTCTTCGCGGCCCGGGACATGCGTGCCTTGCGCAGGGAAGGATTGCCCGCCGAGGAGCTTCCTCCCGGAGAACTCGAGAAGTTTCTTCTGGCCGTAATGGAGGCCGGCCTCGCCCGGGAGGCATGGTCCCGTTGGTTCCGGCGCTTCCTGGAGGCCTGGGCCGAAGGAGGGGAGGCGGAAGGGGTCCTGGAGGAGATCCGCCGCCTCTCCAGGCCGCCGGAGGAAGAGATCCGGAAGGCCCTGGAGAAGGCCCTGAAGGAGCCTTTCCGGGAGAAGTCCCGGGGGAGCAGGTTCGACTGGTGCATGGGGAGATTGATGAAGGAGCTGGGAGGCCGGATCCCGGGGCGGGAGGCGGCGGCCCTCCTGGAGGCGGAACTCGGGAAGGAGGCGGGGCGATGACGGAGGACTTCAAAGGATACAGGTCTCCGGCCCTGGACGTGCTCCGCCGCTTCGGGGCCGGCGTCTGGTCGGAGGTGACCGTCACCACCCGTGATTCCGTGCTGGAGGGTTTGATCCTTCCCAGGACGGAGACGGCCGATCCCTACCACCTGGTCCTCAAGCTCCCAACGGGATACAACATCGGGATCCACCACGAGAACGTGAAGAACATCGTGGTGAAGGGCCGCAGGGAAGCCCACTACAAGATCCCGGAGAAGGAATTCCCCGTGAGCCCGGACAAGCCCAGCGTGGTGCTTCTGGGAACGGGGGGAACCATCGCCTCCAGGCTGGACTACCGGACGGGGGCGGTGATCCCGGCCTTCTCTCCCGGTGAACTCTACGGGGCCGTGCCCGAGCTTGCGGACATCTGCAACCTGACCACCAAGAAAATCTTCGGGATCTTCTCCGAGGACATGTGCTCCGACCACTGGAAGCCCCTGGCCGAGGAGGTTGCCCGGGTCGTCGAGGAGGGGGCCGACGGGGTGGTGATCGGGCACGGGACGGACACCATGCACCACACCGCCTCGGTGCTCTCCTTCATGCTCCAGGACCTGCCCGTTCCGGTGGTGATGGTGGGCTCCCAGAGGTCCAGCGACCGGCCTTCCTCGGACGCGGCCATCAATCTCATCAGCGCGGTCTACGCCGCGGGCCACGGCCCCATCGCGGAGGTGATGATCTGCATGTTCGGGCCCACCTCGGACCAGTACAACCTGCTCCACCGGGGGACCCGGGTCCGGAAGATGCACTCCTCCTATAGGTCCACCTTCCGGACCCTCGGGGCTGTGCCCCTGGCCATGGTGGAGCACGGGAAGGTGACCATCCTGGACAAGACCTACAGGCCGAGGGATCGGTCCAGGAGGCTGAAGCTGGACACCAGGTTCGAGGACAAGGTCACCCTTCTCTACTTCTATCCGAACATGCAGCCCGACATCGTGGACGCCCTGGTGGACCAGGGATACAAGGGGATCGTCATCGCAGGTACTGGGCTGGGCCACGTGAACCGGAAGCTCAACCCTTCGCTGAAGCGTGCCATCGACAAGGGGGTGCACGTCTGCATGACCGTGCAGACTCTGTGGGGATACGCCCAGATGTATGTCTACGACACGGGCCGGGACCTGTTGGAGCTGGGGGTGATCCCCTGCGCCAACATGCTTCCCGAGACGGCCTTCAGCAAGCTGAGCTGGGTGCTGGGGCATACGGACGACCCGGACCAGGTCCGGGAGGAGATGACCACCCCCATCGCCGGGGAGATCACCCCCCGGGAGCCCCCCAACGGATACCTGGTCTTCCAGGGGGGGGTCCCGGAAGTCCAGGAATTCATCAAGCGCATACCCAAGTAGGGGCCGCCGGAGCCCGCGCCGCCGGAGGCGGCGCGGGCGAACGTCGGACATGGAAGGACCGGGAAGTTATGGAAGTGCCCTGAACTCCGGGCTCCCCCGTGCACGACCGTCGGGGCGTCGCTTCGCTCCGCCCCTCGGGCGTGCTCTTCACGGGATAGGGAGAAATTGTGGGGGGAGGGGGGAATCCATTGT
>JALUZX010000392.1 GCA_027011425.1 Planctomycetota bacterium | reverse complement strand
ATTCGGCCCTTCGCCCGGGCGGGTCAGCGGGTGAACAGGAAGGCCAGGAGCCCAAGCAGGAGGAACTGGGCGTCCAGGACCACTTCGAAGAGGAGGCCTCTTGGGAGGCGCCGGCGGCGGAAGAAGAAGAGCACCGCCAGGACGTAGCCCGCCAAGGGAAGGAGGAACCAGGGTTTTTCCGGGGAGGGCGCGAGAAGGGAGGCCAGGACCAGGAGGACCAGGAGGCCCGCCGAAAGAAGGAGGAGCCGGTCCGTTCCTTTCTTGCCGAGAAGCAAAGGAAGGGTCTCCTTGCCGACGATCCGGTCTCCTTCCAGGTCTTTTACGTCGTAGACGATGGACCGGATGAAGACCAGGAGGAAGGCCAGGAGGAAGACCCGCGTGACCGGCGCCCAGGGCGCCGCTCCCCAGGCCACCACGGGGAGAAGGACGGAAACCGTCGCCCAGGCCAGGGCGAGGAAGAAATCCTTGGAGGCCGGGATCTCCTTGAACTTCTTGAAGCCTACCCGCCGGGCGAGCCATCCCGGCAGGAGGTTGAAGTTGTAGCTCATCCCGGCGCCCAGGGAGACCAGGGCGAGAAGGAAGGGGGCCGTTCCCAGGGGAGCCGCCAGGGCGAGGGAGGCCAGGCCGGAGAGGAAGGCCGCCGGGAGGAAGAGGGCCTGGAATCTCTCCAGGAGGCGCATGCGGCGGGGGTCGTTGATCCGGGCGGCCTGGCGGTCGGTGAAGCGGTTGAGGAGGTGCATGGAGACCACGTAGAAAAAGGGGATGAGGAGGTAGTTCCACTGCACCGGAATTCTTAGAAGGAGGAGGGCCGCGTAGGCCAGGGCGGCGCTTCCCGCGCCGATGTAGAGGTAGCTGTGCACTCCAAGGGCCAGGAGGGACCGGAAGGCGCGGAGGGGCAGGGAACCCCTCTCTGTGAGGCGCTCCGCTTCGTCCACCACGGCCCGGAAGACCCAGTTGGGCGTGGAGGCCCCGGCGGTCACCCCCAGGGTGCGGAACCGGGAGAGGGCCTTGCGGTCCAGCTCGGCGGCGGTCTCCACGTGGAAGGTGGGGACTCCTTCCTCCCGGGCGATCTCCGCCAGGCGCACCGTATTGGCGCTGTGTTTTCCGCCCACAACGACGACGGCTTCCACCTCCCGGGCGAGGGCCCGCACCTCGGCCTGCCTCTCGTCCGTGGCGGAGCAGACGGTGTCGTAGATTTCCGCCTTGGGGAAACGTTGCCGGATCAAGGGCTCCAGCTCGGTGAAGCGCCGCCGGCTCTGGGTGGTCTGGGCCACGACGCAGACCCGGTCCATGGGGGGAAGGGCCTCCAGCTCCTCCGCCGAGGAGACGACGTGTCCCTTGCCGCGGGCGTAGCCGAGGAGTCCCACCACTTCGGCGTGGCCCGGGTCCCCCAGGATGAGGATCTCCTCGCCCCGGGCGGAGTGGCGTTCCACGATGCGCTGGGCCTTGCGCACGTGGGGGCAGGTGAGGTCCATCACGTCCACGCCCCGGCGCTCCAGGGCCTCCTTGATCTCCGGGGGGACCCCGTGGGCCCGGAGGCAGACCAGGCCGTCCCGGGCCTCTCCGGGCCGGGAGAGGACCTTCACCCGCCGGGCGGCGAGCATCTCCATGGCCTGGTGGTTGTGCACCAGGGGGCCCAGGACGGAGATCTCCCCCTCGGAGGTCCGGGCCGCCTCCAGGACCGCCTTCATGGCCCGGCGGACCCCCATGCAGAAGCCCGCCGTCCTCGCCACTTTCACTCGTTTCATGCCCACCCGATGGTTCCCCTCCCAGGCCTTTTCAACCTTCTCTTCGCCTCATCGCCCGAGGGCCCGCCTCCTCACCCTTCCAGTACCCCACTCCAGTACCCCACGGACCGGGGATTGTAAGGGCCTTTCCCGGCCCCGGCCATGGGAGGAAAGGGCTTGCACCCGAAGGGAAGGCGGAAGGAGAATCCATCGCCAAGGAGGTCCTTCCATGGGAAAAACGCTTCTTCACCGCCGTCTCTTGCGGGTTTTCGCGCCGGTTTTTCTTTTCTCTTTGCTCTCCGGCCCCTCCCCGGCACAGGAGAAAAAGACGGGTAAAACGGCCTTGGTCCACCTGGCCCCTTCGGGCGCTTTTTCCCTGGAAAGGGGGTCCTTCATTTCCCTGTCGTTTTCCGGGAAGGAAGGAAAGGTTTCGATCCCTTTCCCCACGCCCGGGGGAAAACTGGTTTTTTGGAAGACTGGAGACGGGAAGCTTCTCGTGGACCAGGACGGCTTGGGCCATTTCCACCCTCTTCCTGGAAAGGGTTTGAATTTCTGCCGTGTGAAGTTCCGCTATGGGAACCGGACCGGCTGGTACTACTTTATGGTACACCGGTTTCACGACGACCTGGAAATCAGGAGCCTCACCTGCCTGAAAGGGTCCTTTCGGGGTGGGGTATTGGAACTTTTCGACTCCAACGTGGACGGGCGCTTCGGGGAAATAGGGGTCGACCGGTACCTCTTTCTCGAAAAGGATTCTCCTCCCAGAGTGCGCCTGAAGGTCTTCGGCGCGCCCAGGCTGACTACCTTCCTCTCCCTGGGAG
>JALUZX010000391.1 GCA_027011425.1 Planctomycetota bacterium | reverse complement strand
GCCCGGACCGGCCTCCTTAAATATTAAAGGAATAGCCTTTCCGTCCAGGCAGGCCCGAAGGGCCCCCGCCCCCCTCTTGCCGCGGAATTCAGGGGCGTAGATGCGGATCGCCAAAAAAGCGCCCCGGGGGGACGCCCCCCGGGCGGGCTCCTGGAGCCGGAAGGGAGAGGAGGGGACCCTCCCGGGCTGGATTCCCTTTTTCACCAGGACCATGGGGGCCTTGGCGGGGTCGACGAAACGGTAGACCGATTTGAGAACCCCGGCCCGCAGGGAGATCACGTTCACCCCCCGGAAGTCCCCGGCCCCCCTGTTCTTGAAAGTCGTTCCTCCTTCCACGCAATCGAGCCAGCCGGAGAGCCGCAGGTGGACGGGCCTGTGGCCGTGGCCGAAGCAGAGAAGGACCACGGGGCAGCCCTCCAGGGCGTCCATGAGAAGCCGGAGCTGGGCGGGCTGAGCGAATTCCCCGCTTCCGGGGGGATGGTGAAAGAAAAGGAAGATCGGCTTCTTCTTTCCTCCCGCCTCCAGGTCCCGCCGGAGCCAGGCCAGGTCCCCGGCGTCCAGGGAGGGAAGGGGCTCCTGGATCGTGGAAGAGGGGAGCACCACGAACCTGCACCCCTTCTTTTCAAAGGAATATTTCCTCCCGCCGCGGCGCTTTCGCATGAAAGGCGCCATGGCGTTCCAGGTCTCGTCATGGTTTCCGCACACCGCATACCAGGGAAGGCCCAGGGAGGAGAAGGTCTTCACCACCAGCTCCCCCGTCCTCCCCCAGAACCCGAACTCCGTGAGGTCGCCGGTGACCACCATGAAGGAGGGGCCCAGGGGAAAGAAGCCGGGGGGAGGATCGGCCAGGATCTTCCGGAGCCACCGGAAGGTCTCCCCGCCCCGGATCCTCCCGGGCAGGGGCGCCCCGAAAGGAAGGGGGTCCAGGTGGGCGTCGGAGAGCTGGAGGAAGCAGAAGTCCCCCGCCACCCTGGACTGGGCCCTCCCCACGCCCGGGAAAAAGAGGAAAAAAGCCTGGACCAGAAAGAAGAAGGGGACCAGGGCGCGGAAAGGATTTCTCTGGCTCATGGAACGGCCTCTTTTTCTCCTCCCCTCCCGGGGGACGGGGAATCATCATAATCCATCCCTGTCCCTCCCGGGGGATCTCAAGAAGATGGCAGGACCAAGGAAACCCAGGAAACGATACGTCCTGGTCCTCTCCGACAGCACGGGGAGGACCGGGGAGATGCTGGTGCGGGCCGCCCTGGCCCAGTTCCAGGGAACCCAGGTGGACCTGGAGGTCATCCCCCAGGTCCAGGACAGGGCCCGGCTCACCCCGATCATGCGCCGGGCCTCCATCCTGGAAGGCGTGGTGGTCTACACCATGGTCTCGCAGGACCTGAGAAGGGCCGTCACCGAGGAAGGCATGAACCACGGCGTGCCCACGGTGGACGTCATGGGCCCCCTTCTCACCAGGCTCTCGGACCTCCTGGAGATCTCCCCCATGGCCAAGCCCGGCCTCTTCCGCCAGCTCGACGAGGAGTATTTCCGGCGCATCGAGTCCATCGATTTCGCCGTGAAACACGACGACGGGGCCGGGCTGGACACCCTGGCCCAGGCGGAGATCGTCCTGGTGGGGGTAAGCCGGGCATCCAAGACGCCGCTGAGCATCTACCTCTCCTACCGGGGCTGGAAGGTCGCTAACGTCCCCTTCGTGGCCGGGATTCCCCTGCCGCCCCAACTGGACCGGGTCGACCCGAGACGCGTCGTGGGCCTGGTGGTGAACCCCGCCACCCTCCAGGCCATCCGCAGGGAGAGGGAAAGGAACCTGGGAAGGACCCTGGAAGGATACACGGATCTTCGAAAGATCCGGGAGGAGATGGTCCAGGCCCGGCGGGCCTTCGAAGAGAAGGGCTGGCCCATCCTGGATGCGACCCAGAAATCCATCGAGGAGAGCGCCACGGAGATCATGCGGATCATCTACGCCCGGACCCACCCCGGCGAAGAGAGGGGAGACGCCCCGTGAAAATTCACCCCGTCCCGCGGATCCTTTTCTTTTCTCTCATTTTCGGAAGCGCCCTTTCCGCCGGCCCTCCCCGCCTGGACCAGTCCCCTCCGGGGCCCCTGGAATGGGGATTCCGGCCCCGGGAAGGGGAGAAAACGGCCGTCACGCCGCCGGCCTTCTCCTGGAGGCCCGCAAAAGGGATCGCCTCCTGGGAGATCCAGGTGGGGGCCGACCCGGGTTTCCGGAAGATCGCCTACCAGGCCCGGGGGATTCCCTGGAACGTCCACTGCCCCCCCAGGGCCCTTCCGCCGGGGCGCTGGTTCTGGCGCTACAGGGGGAGAACACGCAAAGGAAGGCTCACCCCGTGGAGCAAGGTCCGGTCCTTCTCCGTTCCCAGGGGGGCCGTCTCCTTCCCCCTTCCCGCGCGCCGGGAGCTTCTCGGCCGCATCCCGGGGGGCCACCCCAGGCTCTTCCTCCGGCCCTCGGACCTTCCCCGGCTCCGCCGCCTGGTGAAAGGCCCGCTCCAGGGCCCTTTTCGGAGGATCGAAAGGGACTGCGCCCGCCTCCTGAAGAGGCCGCCCCCCACGGCCGAGCCCCCTAAGTATCCGCCTGGAACGATAAGAGGTTCCGACGCCTGGAGGAAGGTCTGGTGGGGAAACCGGACCTACACCATCCGCGCTCTCGGGGGAGCCGCCGAGCTGGCCTTCGCCTCCCTTCTGGACGGCAGGAAGGATTTCGCCGCCCTGGCCAGGAAGATCCTCCTCGATTGCGCCCGGTGGGATCCCCTAGGAAGCACGGGCTACCGCTACAACGACGAGGCGGGCCTTCCCTTCGCCTACCACTTCTCCAGGGCCTACACCTTCCTCCACGACAACCTCTCAAAGGGCGAGCGGGCCCTCTGCCGGAAGGTCATGGCCCGGCGGGGAAAAGAGATGTTCCGGCACCTGTGCCCCCGCCATTTCTGGAGGCCCTATTCCAGCCACGACAACCGGGCTTGGCACTTCCTGGGGGAGGCGGGGATCGCCTTCTACGGGGAGATCCCCCGGGCCGCCGACTGGGTCTGGTTCGCGGCGAACACGTTCTTTTGCGTCTACCCCGTCTGGTCGGACAGCGACGGCGGGTGGCACGAAGGCGCTGCCTACTGGAACAGCTACCTCTCCCGGTTCACCTGGTGGGCCGACGTGATGCGGGCGGCTCTCGGCATCGACGCCTACAAGAAGCCCTTCTTCTCCCGGGCCGGGGACTTCGCCCTCTACATCCTCCCTCCCGGAAAGCGGGGCGGCGGCTTCGGCGACCAATGCGCCGACTTCACGAGCAAGAACGCCCTTCCCTTGATGAGCGTGCTCGCCGCCCAGGCCGGGAACCCCTACTGGCAATGGTACGTGGAAAGCCAGGGCGGGCCCGTCTTTGGAACAGGATACGTGGGCCTCCTCCGGCGGGGCCTCCCCCGGGTGAAGCCCCGCCCGCCGTCGGACCTTCCCGCGTCCAAGCTCTTCGGCGGGGTGGGCCAGGCCGTCCTGAACACGACCCTCCTGGACGCGAAAAAGGACACGCAGGTCCTCTTCAAGTCCTCCCCCTTCGGAAGCTGGTCCCACGGCTACGAGGCCCAGAACGCCCTCCTTCTCTTCGCCTTCGGCGAGAGGCTTCTCATCCGGTCGGGCAAAAGGGATTCCTACGGGAGCGCCCACCACCGGCTCTGGATGTGGAGCACCCGTTCGGTCAACAGCGTCACCGTAAACGGACGGGGCCAGGCCCCCCACTCGGCGGCCGCCGGGGGAAGGATCTTCTTTTTCGAGACCACCCCCAGCCTGGACGCAGTAGCCGGCGAGGCCGGGGCCGCCTACGGGAGCTTGGGCGGAAGGAACGTCCTGGACCGCTTCACCCGGGCCGTCCTCTTCGTCAAGCCCGACCTGGTGCTGGTCTACGACCTCCTTTCCGCCCCGAGGCCCTCCACCTTCACCTGGTGGTGGCACGCCCGGGACAAGTTCCATCTCTCCCCGAAAGGGGAGGCCCTCTTCGGCCGGGGAAAGGTCCTCTGCCGGGCCCGCTTCGCCGCCCCGGAAGGGCTGATCTTCTCCCAGACCAACCAGTACGACCCCAACCCCCGCCCCAGGATCAAGCTGAGAGAGTGGCACTTGCGGGCGGACTTTCAAAAACCTCGCAGGAAAATCGAGGCGGTCACCCTCTTTCGGCCTTACAAAAAGGGCTCGGCCCCTCCCGGCCGGGGGCGGTTTCTCGCCGTAGCCGGGGGTTACGCCCTGCGGATCCCCACAGGCGGGGGGGAGGCCCTCTTCCTCCTTCCCGCCCAGGGATCCAAGGGAGTCCGGGCCTTCGGCCTCTCCACCGGGAGGGAGACCGCCCTGGTCCGCCTCCTGGACCGGACGGGAAAGACCCTCCAGACCGTGAAGGTGAACCTCCACGCGGAAGGAAAATAGAACCATGACCAGAGCCTTTGCCTTCGTTCTCCTCTCGGCGGCCCTCTTGGGGACCGCCCCCTCCGCACGTTCGGAGTGCACGGACATCCTGGTGACCAAGGGCGCCTCGGCCGAGGGGGCCTGCATGATCACCTACGCCTGCGACGGCGAGTTCCATCCCCACCTCTCCCGCACGCCCGCCGCCGACCACGGGCCGGGCGAGTTCTACGAGATCCGCAGGGGCGGCAAGGTGATCGCCCGGATCCCCCAGCCCCCCCACACCTGGGCCGTGGTGGGGCTGATGAACGAGCACCAGCTCGCCATCGGAGAGACCACCTTCGACGGGAGGCCCGAACTCCAAAACCCCAAGGGCGCCCTCCACTACTGGACCCTGATGCGCCTCGCCCTCCAGAGGGCCCGGACCGCCCGGGAAGCGATCCATGTCATCACGGATCTCGCGGACAAGTACGGCTACGCCTCCACGGGGGAGTCCATCTCCATCGCCGACCCCGACGAGGTCTGGCTCCTGGAGATCATCGGGCCCGGCCCGGGAGGGAAGGGCGCCATCTGGGTGGCCAGGAAGATCCCCGACGGCTACGTCTGTTGCCACGCCAACAAGTCCCGGATCGGCGAATTTCCCCTGGACAAGCCCGGCGAGTGCCTCTACTCGAAGAACGTAATCTCCTTCGCCGTAAAGAAGGGCTGGTACGATCCCAAGGCGGGCAAACCCTTCCGCTTCTGCGACGTCTACTGCCCGGCCACGCCGGAGAAACTCCGGTATACTGCCACCCGGGTCTGGTCCATCCTCAGGCGCGTGGCCCCTTCGCTCCAACTCTCCCCCGACTACCACAGAGGCGTCGAGGGCGCCGAGCCTTACCCCCTCTGGGTGAAACCGGACAAGAAGCTCACCCTCCACGACGTCATGCAGCTCATGCGGGACCACTACGAGGGCACGCCCTACGACATGCGCAAGGGCATCACCGCCGGTCCCTTCGGCTGTCCCAACCGGTGGCGGCCCATCTCCTGGAAGGTGGACGGCAGGCCGGGCTTCTGGGAGAGGCCCATCTCGGACCACAGGACGGGCTACTCCATCGTGGCCCAGTGCCGTTCCCGGCTCCCCGACCCGGTCGGGGGCGTTCTCTGGTACGGCGTGGACGACACCTATACCACCTGCTACATCCCCCTCTACTGTTGCATCGACCAGGTGCCTCCCTCCTACGCCCGGGGCTCCCTCCAGAAGTTCACCTGGGACAGCGCCTGGTGGGTCTTCAACTTAGTGGCCAACTTCGCCTGCCTCAAGTATTCCTACATGATCCGGGACATCCAGAAGGTCCAGGCCGACCTGGAGGGGAACCTCATCGCCCTCCAGCCCGCCGTGGACCAGACCGCCCTGGCCCTCTACAAGACCGACCCGGCCCTCATGCGCCGCTACCTCACCGACTACTGCGTCACCCACGGCGAACTCGTCGTCCGCCGCTGGAAGGAACTCGGCGAATACTTGATCTGCAAATACAACGACGGCTTCGTCAAGGACGAGAACGGCCGGCCCAGGCCCGTCGGCTACCCCGCTCCCTGGCTCCGCAAAGTCCTCCAGCTCTCCTCCCGCATCCAGACCAGCCTCCGCCGGGCGGAGCGGAAGAAAAACCGGGAAGGCAGGAAAGAATAGCCTCTCCTTCCGGCGGGTGAGCCCCATGGATGGAGACGGGACCGGCGGGACGGTCAGATCCGGATGAAAACTTTTCTCTTATACATCCAGTAGGTAATATACCAAAAAAGAAACCAGACGATTCCGTTCACGACCGTCATGGAGGCGTCCTTCCCGAGCCACCCGAACAGGGCCATGGCGAATGGAAAGACGATCTTCCTGAGAAAGGGCCCGCCGCCCACGTGGGCGAAGAGATAGATGAAGAGGGGATTCATTCCGACGACGGCGAAGACAAGGGTCCACCCCCGGGACCGGACGATCTCGACGAGCCAGTAGAGGAAGGCCATGGCCAGGAGGGCCCACCCGCCGCTCACCAGGACGAAGGAACTCGTGGCGATCCGCTTGATGATGGGGGTCCAAAGCGCCAGGGCGTATCCGGCAGCCAGGGCGGCAAGCCCGAAACCCAGAAGAATCGCCGCCTTTTTCTTCCCCTCCCTGTCGCTCAACAAGAGCTTCCCTGCAAGCACCCCCCAGATGGTATGGGCCGCCGTGGGGACGGCATTGAAGGAGACCCAGTGGCCGGCCAGGTCGGCCCCGCCATACTGGAGATCCAGCCAGGTCCCGAAGTTGTGGTTGGGAGAGAAGGGGTGGTCGAATCCCTTTACGGGAAAGGTCCTGTAGAGAATCTCCGTGAGGGCCAGCAACCCGAGCGAGAAGAGGACCTGGGTGGAGACCTTCTTTTCCATGAGAAGGTAGGCCACGAAGTAGGTGAAGGAGAGCTGGGCCAGGACGTTCTGGAAGCGGAAGACGATCTTTCCCGGGACGATGCAATAGAGGGCCCAACCGAAGAGCAGGAGCAGAAAGGACCGCTTCAACACATGGCGGAAGATGTCCTTGGGGTCTACCCCGGCGGCCCGGCGCCGGGCGAAGGAGAAGGGCATGGCCACGCCCACGATGAACATGAAAAAAGGCTGGACCAGGTCCCAGAAGTGCAATCCCGCCCACCGGGCGTGATGAAACTGCATGGGCAGGAAATGGAGCGGATGCCCCAGGGGAAACAAAACCGCCATGCTCCCCCAGAACCCCGAGAACTCCCCCACCAGCAAAAGCATCGTCAGCCCCCGAAAGACATCGAGGGACAACAACCGGCCGGAGGCGGCCTTATCTCGCGCTGGGTGGTTCACGGCGGCGGTGAAATCGGCTGGGAGGCCACGACCCCCCCCTCCCCTTCGCGGGCGGCCGGGAATCATAGGTTCAGGAGGGGGCCCATGTCGAATATTTGCCGCCTTCACACGATAGAGAATGGTTTTTCCCTCTTTGTCTCTATGAAAAGGAGGAAACCATGCGAACCCCCGCCTGCGCCCTTCTCGCTCCCTTCTTTTTGCTCCTCTCCTTCCCGTCCCCGCCGGCCCGGTCCCAGGAAATCCCCGGGATCGTCCCCAAGGGGACCTGGTTCTGCGCCCGGGCGGCCTCCCTGGAACGGCTCGACGCCGTGGAGAAGGCCGTCAACCGCCTCCGCCCCTGGAAGAAGAAGCCCATCCTCTCCCTGGGATCCCGCCTGCGAAAGGCGCACACCTTGGAGGGAGTGAACCGGAAAAAGCCCTTCTTCCTTTTCCGCTGCAGCCAAGGCCGCAGAAGAGGCATGGACGCATGGTTCGCCCTGCCCGTCTCCTCGAGGGAAGCCTTTCTGAAAGGCCTGAAATTCCAGGTCCGGCCCGCCTGGGCGGGAAGCTACGCTTTCATCCCCGCCGGGCCACGGGGGAGCCGGTCCTTTCCCGGACCGGAACCGCAGACCTTGGGTCCTCTTCCCCAGGGAGACCTGGCCCTGCGCGTCCTGGTGCGGAAGGGCCTGAAAGCCAGCCCTTACACCTCCGTCCGCATGATCGACGGCGGGATGATGATCCTCACCATCCTGGGCGGCTTCCAGCCCAAGGCCTTCACCGGCTCGGCCGCCTTTCTCGCCGGCCTGGATTACACCCTTCATCGCATCGAGCGCCTGGACCTCTCCTTCTCCCTCCGGAAAAACGGCATGGGGACCCTTTCCCTTCACATCTCTCCCAAGAAGAAAAGCGCCTTCGGCCCCTTCCTGCGGGGCCTCCGGCCGGACCATGGGGACATCCCCCTTCCCGGGCGGCCCCCGGCCTGGCACGTGTGGGGGGGACGTCCATCCGCCTGGCCGCCATTGGCCCTTTGGCTCTCCTGGAAAGGCGCCAAGGCCCTCTGGGACTCTCCCTACCGGGAAACCCCCTTTCCCGCCCTCTTCTCCAACCGCCTGCTCCTGGCTCTTTACAGGGAAGACCCTGGGCGGCCGGGCCTCCTTCTCGCCAAACACGTGCGAAGCCCCAAGTCCCTGTCCCCCTGCCTGGCGGACAAGAACCGTTTCCGGGATCTCCTGGCTTTCCTGGGCGGCACCCTCACCCACTCCTGGCTTCGCTTCGGATCCCTGGAGGAGGTGGATATCAACAAATTCAACGAAGTTCGAAAAGATCGGGAAAAGATCCTCCTCGAGTACCTGGGGACCATGGAGTTCCACCCGAAGGCTTTCCAAGTGAAGGACATGGCCGTCTCTTCCTTCCGCCTGGACCTGGGGAAGATGCCCTCCTCCCTGGAAGAACTCCTCTCCCAGCCGGCGGCCCTTTTCCGGAAATTCGCAAGCCACGACATCCTCCAAGGCTGGGCCGCCCTGTCCCGCGATTCCCTCCTCCTCTATTTGGGAAGCCGGGAAGGCGCCCAAAAAGTCTTCCGCCGGGCCGCCGAAAAACCATGCCCCCTTCCTCCTTCCGCCAGGGGCAAACTCTGGGCCGGATCCTGGAGACTGGGTGAAGCGGCCTCGCTTCTCTTTCTTCCCCAGGAAAAGGCTGAAAAAACCACCGGCCCTTCCCTC
>JALUZX010000390.1 GCA_027011425.1 Planctomycetota bacterium | reverse complement strand
CTCCAGAGGAAAATGTCCCCCCCCGGGAAAGCCCAGGCCCGGGGCCCCCAGGCGCGGCCCGGCGGCTCCGGAAAGGGCTTTCGCCTCCCCGGGGGGCGAAAGGTTCCCATGGGCAGGCTCTCGGAGTTCACCGTGCAACTCGCCACCCTCCTGGACGCAGGGATTCCCATCGTCCGGGCCCTGCGCATCCTCGAGGGGCAGATGCCCCCGGGGCCCTTCAAGGATGTTCTCCGCCAGATCACCCAGGACGTGGAGAGCGGAAGTGCCCTTTCCGAGGCCATGGAGAAGCATCCCAAGGTCTTCGACCTGCTCTACACCAACATGGTCCGGGCCGGCGAGATCGGAGGCGTCCAGGACGTGATCCTGCTGCGCCTGGCGGAATTCATGGCCAGGATCCAGGACATCCGCTCCCGCGTGAAGGGAGCCCTCTTCTATCCCGTAGTGGTGATGGTCCTGGCCTTCGCGGTGATCACCGTGCTCCTGGTCTTCGTCATCCCCACCTTCGCCAAGATTTTCGCCAGGGAGAGGATGGACCTCCCCTGGATCACCCAGACCATGATGTCCCTGAGCGACCAGGTGAAGAAGTGGGGGTGGGTGGTGATCCTGGCGGTTGGTGCGGTGTATTTGATTCACCGCATCCTGCTCGCGCGGTCCGAGGCATACCGCCTGGGCCGGGACCGTTTCCTCCTCAAGCTTCCCCTGCTGGGGGACTTGCAGAGAAAATCCCTCCTTGCCCGTTTCGCCCGGACCTTCGGGACCTTGATCCAGTCCGGCGTGCCCCACCTGGAAGCCCTTGAGATCGTGGAGGGTTCCCTGGGGAACAAGGAGATCCAGCGGGCCGTCGAGGCCATCCGGGCCTCCATCCGGGAAGGCGAGGGGCTGGCCAGGCCCATGCAGGGAAGTCCGGTCTTCGACGAGATCGTGGTCAACATGGTGGATGTCGGGGAGGAGACGGGCGAGCTGGACCGGATGCTCCTCAAGATCGCCGACCGTTACGAGAAGGAGGTGGATCAGAAGATCTACGTGGTGTTCAAGGTGATCGAGCCGGTGACGATCGTCTTCCTGGCGGTCATCGTGGGCCTGATCATGCTCTCCCTGCTTCTTCCCATGGTTCAGCTCGTGCAGCGCCTCGGAAAGGGAGTTTGATTCCCGCCGGGCGGAAAGGGTCGAGAATTGTCCCTTAGGGTCAGGGTCCTTCTCATGATTCTGGCGGTGAACCTGGCCGCCGCGGGGGCCCTGGTCCTGGTCCTTCTCCGGGAGGAGGAGAACATCTACGACCTCAGGGTGGCCAATTGGCACCTGAAGAACATCCAGGTGGTCATGGCCAAGCTCAACGCCGGCATCGGGGCGGCCCGGCTCACGGTCCCCAAGATCCTGGGGTGGCCCCAGTGGAAGGAACATTTCCGGGACGCCGTGATCGTGAACAAGGCCTTCACCTTCCTGGGGCCTCACCAGATCTACCTGAATCCCCTGGGCGCTCTCCACAGGACGGAGAATTTCGACAGGGAAGCCGTGGAGGCGGGATTGCGGCGGGCCATCGCCACCAGGGGAGTGGTGGAGATGAAGGAGGGACGTTGCGAGGTCCTCCTCTCCCCCAGGGATTCCCGCCCCATCGGGGCGGTCTACTACGTGCCCAAGCTTCCTCCCATCCGCCACAGGGATATCCTCCTGCCCCTCGGCGTGCTTGGGGCGGCCACGATCTTCCTCATCCTGGCGCTCTACCTGGCTCTCTCCCGTTCCCTGGTGGGGCCCTTGGAAAAACTGGCCGAGGGCGCCCGAAGGCTCGCCTCGGGAGACGACCGGAGCATGGTCCGCGTCAAGGGGGGCTCCTCGGAGGTGGAGACCCTGGTGGATGTGTTCAACAATACGATTCAGCGGGTCCGCTCCTTCCGGGAGGAGCTGGAGAGGGAGGTGGCCCGGGCCACGGAGGAGGTGAAACGCAAGGAGCGCCAACTCCTCCTATCCTCCAGGCTGGCCGCCATGGGGACCCTGGCCGCGGGGATCGCCCACGAGATCAACAATCCCCTGGGGGGGATCATGAACGCCCTAAGGAGGATCAAGGAGAGGTGTTCGGGGGACCAGGAGGCGGGGGAATACCTCGAACTGGTGGAGGATGGGCTGGAAAGGATCGCCGCCACGGTGAGGAGGGTCCTGGAGTTCGCGCCGCGGAAGGTGGAGCCATCGGTCTTTCCCCTGGTGGAGGCGGCCCGGAAGGCGGCGGCCTTCGTGGAGCACCGGGCCCGGAAACTGGGCGTCGCCCTGGACGTGGGAGGGGAGGAATGCCTGGTGCGGGGAGACATCGGGGAGATTCAGCAGGTCTTCCTCAACCTCCTGGTCAACGCACTGGACGCCTTGGAGGAGAGGATCGCCGCCGAGGGAACGGGGTTCGGGCCCAGGGTTGCGGTCCGGGTGGAACGGCGCGCCTCGGGCGGAGAGGATGCGGCCGAAGCGGTGGTGGATGACAACGGGCCGGGGATGCCCGAGGGGATGGAAGGAAGGGTCTTCGACCCCTTCTTCTCCACCAAGGAGGAGGGGCGGGGGACCGGGATGGGGC
>JALUZX010000389.1 GCA_027011425.1 Planctomycetota bacterium | reverse complement strand
TGGTCCTCGGGGTTGCACTGGGAGATCTCCCAGTTCTGGCAGTTCAAGCAGTGGAGGTTGCAGCCTGCGCAGGCCACGGAAAGCACCCCCGTTCCCGGCAGGAAGTGGTGGAGGGGCTTCTTCTCGATCGGGTCCAGGGCCTTCCAGACCACGGGCCTGCCGTAGACCACGGTGTAGAGCTTCCCCTCCAGGTGGATTCGGATCCGGCAGTCCCCCGCGTATCCCTCGGGGATCCTGCACCCCTTGGGGCAGAGCCGGCAATGGATGGGAGGATACCGGATCATGCCCTCATGGTAACCCAGGCGGGCCCGGCGGCGACCCCTGCCGGGGGGCGCCGCCGTTAGAGGGTTCATCCGGCTCCCAGGCCGTGGCGCCTGCCGCCGCTGGAATCGGCGCCCCGGGGGTGGATGAAGTCTTCCAGCCAGTAGGCGTCCGGGTTGGAGGGGTAGGAGATGATCCTGCCCTGGTGGGCCGGGTTGGCGGCCCGGTGGTAGCGGAAGAGCACCCGCCCCTGGTGCTTCCCGAGGATCTCGAGCTTGCCCTTGGCGTGGGACATGACGTAACGGACCCGCGAGGCGAGGCCCGTGCACCTTCCCTGGGCGGTATAGAAGATTCGGATTCCTTCCTCGATGGGGACCGCGTAGATTGCGTTTCCCCGGGTGGGCCGGCATTGGAAGACGTAGTAGGGCGGGTCTCCGGCGGCGGCGAGGGCGCGGAAGAGTTCCTCCAGGACGTCGGGGTGGTCGTTCACGCCCCGGATAAGGGGGGTCTGGTTGGCCAGGAGAGCTCCGGCCGAGGAGAGAAGGTCCAGGGCTTCCAGGGCCGGGGGGGTGAGTTCCCTGGGGTGGAGGAAGTGGGTGACCACGTAGAGGCGGCGGTCCTTCCGGCTGTAGCGCCGGATCATCTCCGGGAGTTCCGGGTCCCGGAGGATCCGGAAGGGGTTGTAGGCGGGAACCTTGGTTCCGATCCTTATCGTTCGGATATGGGGGATACCGTCCAGGGTGGAGATGATCCGGTCAAGCGTCTTCGTGGAGAGGGTCAGGGGATCCCCCCCGGTGACGAGGACGCTCGTGATCTCCTCGTGCTCGCGCAGGTACCTGGCGGCGCGCGGAAGGCTGGAAAGGGTGTATCTAGGCCGTTTTCCGCCTTCTTTCAGGAAAAGCCTCTTCCTGAAGCAATAGCGGCACAGCCCCGCGCAGGCGCTGGTGACCAGCAGGAGGGCCGTCTGGCGATACTTGTGCTGGAGACCCGGGGCCACGGTGTAGTCCTTTTCCCGGGAGGGATCCATGTCGCCCGCCCCGAAGAATTCCTCGGGGTGGGGCACCACGATCCTCCGGATGGGATCGTCCGGGTCGTCCCAGTCCACGAGAGAAAGGTAGTAATCGTTGGAGAGAAAAGGGTAGCGTTCCGCCACCGCCTTGATCCGGGCCGCTGTCCCGGGGTCGCGGATCGGAAGTTTGCGCACTTCGTTTATGGTCTTCGGTCTTTTCATGGTCCTCCTTTCCTATCCCTCCTTCCCGGGGCCCCCGCAGAGTTTTCCCCCCCCGCGCTTTCCCCGTAGAGCCCCATAAGGATGCCATGGCCGGTCCTTCCAGTCAAGGGAGGGAAAAGGGGACTTTCCCGGCGGGTTTTGGATATTCTTTGTAAGGGATCCGTATGCGGTGGCGGGTTCAGGCGCAGGGATGTGGCCTTGTGGTGTTCTTGCCGGACCTGCGTCACATGTTGGGGCAAAGGGTGTTCGAAAAGGTTTTTCCCAGGGCCCTCAGGGGGGACAATGTCCGGGAAAAAGCGGCGAAAGGAGGCCGGATTTTGGAAAGAATCGAGACGAAGATACTCTTCCGGAACCCCTGGCACGCCTACCGGCGGGACAGGGTGCTCCGGCGGGACGGCTCGGAGGGGGACTACTTCTACGTGGACCATCCTTCCTCGGTGGCGGTGATCGGTACCTTCCGGGACGGAACGGTGCTTGTGCAACGGACTTTCAGGTATTTGTTCGGGAGGTGGCTCCCCCAGGTGGTCCTGGGACACACCCGGCCCGAGGAGGACCAGATGGAAGAAGCCAGGAGAGAACTCCGGGAAGAGACGGGGTTCCTGGCGGAGGAACTGGTCCACCTGGGGGATTTCACGCCCTACAGCGGGGTCAGCAACGAGGTGTGCCACGTCTTCCTGGCCCGGGACCTGAGGGAAGTCGGGGCCGACCCGGAGCCCACCGAGGAGATGGAAGTGCTCCGGTTGCCCCGGGAAGAGGCCCGGTCCTTTCTGCTTTCCGGGCCCCTCCTGGACGGACAGAGTCTCTCGGCCTGGGCCCTCTACGAGGCCTGGCTGGAAGGAGCGGCGGGGGAAAGGAGGAGGGAATGATCCGGGTCGGCCTGGTGCAGACCCGGCCCGAGAGGGCCCGGCGGGAGGGCAACCTGGAGGAAGTCTGGGAGATCACCCGGGGCGTGAAGGCGGACCTGCTCGTGCTCCCGGAACTCTTCGACACGGGCTACCTCTTCGAGAGCAAGGAGGAGCTTCTTGCCCTCGCCACGGAGGTTCCCGGCGGGGAGACCTGTTCCTTCC
>JALUZX010000388.1 GCA_027011425.1 Planctomycetota bacterium | reverse complement strand
GGAAGATCGACCTTGCCCTGGAAAAGGGGACGGCCCGGCTTGTGAAATGGCTCCCTTCCACCGCGGGGGACCGGGAGGCGCTGGTTCTCTTCGCCGCCCTGGAGGGCGGGGCGGACAAGAAGAATCCCCTGGTCCAGGCGGCTCTCGAGGAGATGATCCAGTATCGGTCCGAGGGAACCTACGGCACGGGCATCCTGCTCATGCTCTACAAGAAGCACGGAGGGCCCTGGGCGGTGGATGCCCTCCGGAAGGCGGCCCGTTTTCTCCTTTCCTGGCAGGGAATGGACGGGGGCTGGGGCTACGGCCGGAGAAGGACCAGGTCCGACGCCAGCAACACCCAATACGCGCTTCTGGGATTGCGGGCCGCTTGCCAGGCGGGGGTCAGGATTCCGAGGAGCGTTCTCACCAGGGCGGTGGACTACCTGCTCCGGACCCGGGGGGCCGAAGGCGGATTCGGTTACGTGGCGCAAGGTCTTGGTGGGGGGAGCAGGGACACCATGACCGCCGGAACTCTCGGTAGTCTGGCCATCTGCCGGGAGATCGCCGGGAAGGCCGGCCTGGGCAAGTCCCGGGAAAAGAAGGTGGAGACCGCCACGAGGCGGGGAGTGGGGTGGCTGAAGGGGGCTTTCCGGTTTTCCCTCCGGGGAAGAAATGTGGGGATGAACCGGGGATATTTTCTATATGCCTTGGAGCGGGCCATGGTCCTTTTGGGTATGGAGAAGCTGGGAAATGCCTCCTGGTATGCCGAAGGCGCCCGCTACCTGGTGGACCGGCAGGAGCCGGACGGGGTCTGGTCGGATGACCCCATCACCACGGCCTTCGCCGTCCTTTTCCTGGCCCGGACTTTCCGGCCCATGGGGGATGTGACCCAGAGTTCTCCGGAAGAACTCCTTCTCAGGCTCAGGGAGACCGCGGGGGACAGCAAGATCGTGTCCCTGGCGGCCCGGCTTGCCCGGGAGGGTCTCCGTGCCGTGCCGGCCTGCCTCAAGATCTTGCGCGGGCCTTCGCCGGCCCGCCGGAGGGCGGCGGCGATCGCCCTGGAGCGAATCACCGGGCTCAAGACAGGTTTCGACCCCGCCAGGTCTCCCACCCTGCCGGCCAACCAGAACGCCGCCCGCGCCTGGGAGAAGTGGTGGATGGAGCACCGGAGGGAGATGAAAAAGGTCAGAAGGGGGTGCAGGTCAGGGTGAAGGTTTTTTTGGCCTTGGCGGCCCGCTCGGGCGGCCAGGGCCTGGGGAAGGAGAAGCGGGCGGAGATCTTCTTTCCTCCCGGGGGCTGGACCTCCACCCGGTAGGTCCCGAAGACGGCCCGGAAGGAGGCCTGCCCCCGCCGGTCGGTGGTGGCCATGGCGTCGGTGCGCCACTCCTTGCGGATGAGCCGCTGTAGAACCCGGTAGGCCGGTTTGGGGCTCATGTCGGCCCGCACCAGGCCTGCCGGCGCCCCCTGCCAGGCCCCCCGGTCGGAAAAATCCCACCAGGTGGCGGCCGTCACGGAGGGCTCGGCGAAGAGGGCCCTGTAGAAGGCCTCCACCTCCCTGGCCTGGCGCGCCTCGCCCTCCGGGGTCGTGGGGCCCCACTTGCCGTTCTTTTTCCTTTTTCCGCTTACGATGGTGATCTCCGTGAACTGGAGGGGAAGGCCGAACCGCGCGAACCGCCGGCAGACCTTCTTCACGTCTCCCGCCGTCCACACCCGGCCGTGCATGTGGCTCTGGATCCCGACGGCGTCGCAAAGAAAAGAGCCGTCCTTCTTGCGGAGGGCCCGGATCACCTCCTCGTAGGCGCCGGTCGTGTCGTAGTCGTTGATGAGAAAGAAGGCCGAAGGCGCCGCCTCCCGGGCGGCGAGGAAGCACTTCCTGGTCCACTCCGTCCTTCCCCCGGCCCGGATGGCCCGGCTCATGGGATCGGAGCCGAACCGGAGGGGCCGGGCCGTCTCGTTCACCACGTCCCAGGTCCGGATGAGTTCCCGGAAGTCCAGGAGGCAGGCCTGGATGCGCTTCCTGGTAAGAGAAAAGACCTTCTCCGGCGGGCCTTTCAGCCAGGAAGGCACCCCCGCCGGGTGGTTCCAGGCCAGGGGATGCCCCTTGGGGCGGATCCCGCGGGCCAGGCACCACCGGGCCATGGCGGCCACCTTCCGCCGCGCCGTCTTTCCCGGGGCCTTTTCGTAGGTGGACCAGTAGAAGGGCAGGGTGGCGAAGTTGAAGAGCGAAGCGAACTTCTCCTCGTATTTCCGGTCCAGTTCCGGTTTCCCGGTTCTTTTGAACATGAAGAAGTTGCATCCCAAGAGGAAGTCCTGGGAGACCTGCGCCAGGTGGACCAGGACTCCCGGGGCGGGCCTTCCCCGGCGGTCCAGGACCCGGACCACCACCCGGCCCGCCCGGATCCCGGCCCGGATCTCCGGGGGCTCGGCCGCCCGGGAAGTGGAGGGGAGGAAACCCGGGAGAGCCAGGAGGAAGAGGAGAGAGAGGCCCGGTCCTTTCATGGAGTCATTCTCTTCCTTTCCAGGGGCTGGAGAAGTGGTATTCCCCGGAAAGGAGGCGGAAGGTGGAGGTGAAGCGGTTCTTTTCGA
>JALUZX010000387.1 GCA_027011425.1 Planctomycetota bacterium | reverse complement strand
CCGCCCCCCCCCGGGCGAAACCCCTGTCCCGGGCTTCTTCTTTTTCAGGACCTCCTTTTGCCGTTCCAGCATCCGCTTTCTCTCCTGGAGAAAGAAGTCCCTGCCGTTTCGCACCTTCCGGGGGACCAGGTCGAAGGTGACGTTGTAGAGAGCCAGGAAAAGAGCGGTGCACCTCTGGAACCGGATGAAAGCCTTGCGGAAATCCTCGCCCGGCAGCCTCCCCTGGAGGCCCAGGGGCCTGGGCCGTTCCAGGACCCAGGAACGATCCTTCCCCTGGACGGCCAGGTAGGCCCATTCCCCCCCGCCGGGTCTTCCCTGGGCCGCGGCCTGGAAGTAGCCCTCCTGGGTGAGCCCCAGGATCAGCCGGTCCATCTTCTCGTCCGGGCAGATCTTGGTGCTGGGCACCTGGGGCCTGGGCCCCTTGACCCAGCTCCGGTTGACAAGCCTCAAATGAAGCGCCTTGGGCTGGGTCTTCCTGGGGGGCTGATAGAACTCCACCTCCACGGGCCGCCCCGCAGGGATGGGCACCTCCGGCGTGGAGGCGCATCCCCCGGGCCAGAGGAGGAGACAGGGGAAAAACAGAAAAAAGGTTCCCGGACAAATCGATCGTTCCATGACTTGCCGCATCCTAGCGCGGGGGCCGGGGTTTCAAAAGCACGCCTTCCCTGGGATCCCGCCGGGATGGTGGCAATGTGGACAGCCAGGCCTTCTAATGGGTTACCAGGATGAACAATAGCGACGGGAGGAGACCTCTCCATGGGAGCATCCAAGAAGCCCACCTGGCGGCGCATCGTCACCTATGCCTTCGTGCTGGCGATCCTGGCCCTGGCCCGCCCGGAATCCCCCTGGTTCTGGGTAGGTTTCGGAATCTCCCTTCCCGGAATGCTGCTGCGGATGTGGGCCTGCGGATATCTCCACAAGAACAAGGTCCTGGCCACGGGAGGGCCTTACGCCCACTTCAAACACCCCCTTTACATCGGAACCTTCCTGGGCTTCCTTGGCTTCCTCGTGGGGGTCACCACCTTTCATCCCCCTGGGTCCTACCTGGCCCTGGGCGGCTTCCCCGTTTTCTTCCTGGCCTATTTCCTCTATTACCTTCCCAAGAAGAACCAGGTGGAAAAGGACAGGATGTTCAAGCGCTTCGGCGAGGAGTTCCTCCGTTGGGATCGGGAAGTTCCCGATTTCTTTCCCCGGCTGAAGCCTTACAAGGCCGGCGTCTCCCAGCGCTTCCAATGGTCCGGCCTGGTCCGGAACAGCGAGATCGGCATGTTCGGCGTGTACCTCGCCGGCTGGGTCTTCCTCTTCTTGCGGATGAGAGGTCTGTTCTGACTCCAAGAACTGGAATGGCGGCTCCAGCCGAAAACCCGGGATCGGCCCCGGACAAAGTCCCCCAGTGGGATCCGTCCAGGTTGGAAAGCCTGGAGCGCACATGGATCCGCAGGCGCTCCCGGCGCAAGGCCAACCTGGCCCTCCTCGAGGTGAGGGGAAAGAAATACGTCCTCAAGACGGTGGAGGAGATGCCCTGGATCCTCCGGGTGACTCTGGGCCGGTGGCTCCTGGCCCGGGAGATCGCCACGTATCGCAAGCTGGGGGACCTGGAGGGCATCCCCCGGCTCATCGCGAGGGTGGGAAAGGACGCCTTTCTCTTGAGTTTCGAAGAGGGCCTTCCCCTCCGGAAAGAGACCAAACCCCACATCAAGGAACACTCCTTCGAGAGGCTCTCCGCCCTGGTGGACGCCATCCATCGAAGAGGCGTGGTCCACCTGGACCTGGGCCAGCGGAAGAACATCCTCGTCCGCCCCGACGGAACGCCCGTGATCGTGGATTTCGGCTCCGCCATGGGGGCAAGGCTGCCCCGCCCCCTGGGAAGGATCCTGGTGTTCCTTCTGGGCTGGATCGACCGGCGGGGCCTGCTTATGCAAAGGTTGCGTTACGGCGACGGCCTTCCCGACGAGGCCACCCGCAAGGCCCTGAGGAGGGCCAATTTCTGGCGGAAACTCTGGATCTTCAACCGGCCCAGCAACCCGCGGCGTTTCTGAAGAAAGCCCTGCGCCTTTCCTCCCACTTCCAGAAGTATCTTGCTCCTTCCCGGACCCCCCATATCTTGTGAAGAAATTCGAAAGATTCTTTCTTGCCAAATCCAGGGTTCGTTTTACCATGAGCTGGTCGGCCCCGCCTCTTGGAGGATCCGTTTCAAAGAAACGACAGGGGCGAACCAGGGCGGTTTCGGAACATACCCATTCTTGCTAGGGAGGGACCTTCATGGGCCAGGTCGAAAAGATCTTCGTCGTTTCCATCGTGGGTCTTGTTCTCCTCATTCTGGCCATCACCGTGTTCGGGCCCAGCCACCAGGGGGCCCAGGCCTGCATCGTGCCTGCGGGGACGCAGAAGGCGGGCGTGGAGAATCCCCTTCGCCCCGGGGGTGAAGCCCAGGCCAACGGAGAGGAGGCCGGCCGGAACCAGGAGGGAGAGATCCCCGCGGCGGTCGTTGTGAACGGGAGCGAAGCCGTTCCGGCCGCCCTTCCGGAAAAGACCGGGACTCCCCCGGCGGAAGAAGCGGCCTCTCTCCAAA
>JALUZX010000386.1 GCA_027011425.1 Planctomycetota bacterium | reverse complement strand
CTTCAGGGGAGGCGGAGGCGGCCTCCCCTGAAGCCCTGGAGAAGGTGGGGGAGATCCGGGTGGCGACCCGGGGGGACTACCGGGTTCTCCTGGAGGCGGGGATCCCGCCCGAGCGGCTCGTCTTTCTTCCCAAGCCCTTGCCCGATTCCTGGCTCAGGGAGAAGGCCGAGCCCCTTCCGGCTTTCTCCATGGACGGGGATTTTCGCTTTCTCTTCGCGCCGGACTCCCTGGAAGGAAGCGGATGGGAGGACCTGGTCCAGGTCTTCGCCCGGCTCTTCCAGGGAAAGAAGGAGGTGGTCCTCCACGTGGTGGCCCCAGCCGAGGAGGACGTTCCCCTCCTGGAGGGGGCCCTTCCGGAACTCCTGGCCCGGGGCGGAGGCGCCAGGAGCCCCGCCGTCGTGCGGGTCCACGGCCCCGTTCCGCGGGACCGGGTGGGGGGGATGCTGGCGGCGGTCCATTGCGCCCTCTTCCCCGCGAGTTCGCCCAGGGTCACCGGGTCCGAACGAAGGGCGTTTGCCGCGGGCGTCCCCCTCGTGGCGCCGGGGTGGGGGGACCACCTGGACCTTTGCGGGGAACCGGGAACGGCCCGGCTCCTCTCCATGCGTCCCGCCCAGGGCGGCGGTTGGGAACCCGACCCGGCGGACCTGGCCCGGGCCCTGTCGGAAGCGGTCCAAGGCAAAGGCGGCTTTCCCGGGATGGGCGACAGGGCCCGGGAGGAAGCGGCCCGGAACCTTTCGCGGTGGGTCCTGGGGAGGAAGCTGGTCCGGTTCCGGAGAACGAAGACACACATGGAGAAGCGGCCCCGGGTGATCTTCGAAGGTCCCCTTTTCAGGGACGGCTCCCAGGCGTTGATCATGGCCGAACTGGCCCGGGCCATGGCGCGGGTCCGGGAAGGGGAGGTGCGGGTCCTGGCCACGGGCCCTGCCGACCTGTCTCCCGGGAAGGAAGGCGCCCGGGCGGAACTTCTTCCCCTCCTGGTCTTCGATGAGATTCCGGGCGTGGAGTCCCTGGTCCGGGGAGGGTGGCCTCCCGTCTTCCGCAGGCCCCTGGCCCGGCGTTTCATCGCGCGGATGGACTGGGAGTGGGGGAGGATCCCCCTGGCCTGGCTGGCCCCCCTCGAGACGGTGGACAGGATTTGGGTCCACTCCGACCACGTGCGGAGGACCTTCCTGGAGTCGGGAATTCCTTCCGGGAAGGTGCGGGTCGTCCACCACGGGGTGGACCCCGACCTCTTCACCCCCCAGGGGCCCGTCCTGGAGGAATTGAAGGAGCGGATCGGGGACAGGCACGCCTTCCTCTTCGTCGGCGGCGCTCTCTTCCGGAAGGGACTGGACGTGCTGTTGGGGGCCTACCTGCGTGCCTTCAAGGCCTCCGATCCGGTTTGTCTGGTCGTCAAGGATGTGGGTGGAAGGGATTTCTACGAGGGCCAGGGCATGGGGAAGCTCGTGGACAAGGTGGCCTCTACCGCGGGGGCCCCGGCGGTTCTGCGCGTTCCCGAGAGACTGGCGCCCTCCCAGGTGGCGGCCCTCTACAGGACCTGCGACACCCTGGTCCATCCCTACCGGGGGGAGGGGTTCGCCCTTCCCGTCCTGGAGGCCATGGCCTCGGGGCTCCCCGTGATCGTCACCGGCGGGGGCGCCACGGACGATTTCGCCAAGGGAGACTCTGTCCTGACCGTCCCGGCCGTCAAGAGGGAGGTGGAACTGCCCATCCCCTGCGCGGGGGTCCCCTGGATCCTGGAGCCCGACCAGGCGGAGCTGGCGGAAAGGATGGTGGAGGCCCTGGAGGAGAAGGGGCCTCTCCGCGCGGCGGGGAGGGCCGCGTCCATGATGATCCGGTCGGCCTGGACCTGGGAGATGAGCGCCCGCAAGGCCTGGGAACTCCTGGACGAAGGGGTCAACCTGGAATCTCTTTCCTGCCGATACACCCATTGACGTCCTCTCCGGCGCCGTGCCGGGCCGGGGACGATCGAGGCAGGCAAAGGCAGGCAAAGGGTCCCCGGTCGACCCCGGGGTTGGGTCATGGCGAAAGACAAGGATCGATTCCCCCTGGGAGATCTCCCGAGGGGATTTTCCTTTCAGGGGAATTGCTTCGAGGAATTCCTCGAGACCTCTTCCGCTCCGCCGGAAAAGGTGCCGAGGGGGCTTCCCGGCCCCCAGGACGGTCCCTTCCCGGCCCTTGCGCTCCCGGGGATTCCCCTCTCGGAAGGCCCGCCCTGGAAGGTCTTTTCCCGGGTCTTCGAGGCGGTGCGACCCGGGGGGGAACTCTTTCTCAGGATCCCCAACGCCCGGGCCTGGCACAGGGTGAAGGCCGCCCTGGACGGGTTTTCCTCCCTCTTCGCCCCCGCCGGGGCGCCCCACGACCCACTGCTTCCCCTTTCCCGGGAGGAGGCGGTCCGGGCCCTCTTTCACGCGGGGTTCGTCCTCCGGGAGATCGCAGACGTTCCGGGCATGGGGATGGTCCCCGGAGAGGAGGTCCGGGAAGCGCTCTGGGAATGCGACCTGGACAGCGCCTCCCTGGCCCGGGAGGCCCGGGTGGAATGGTTCTTCATCCACGCCCGGAGGGAGGAGCCTCTTTCGGGGAGCGTGTTGGTGGCGGCGGGAACGTCCGGCGAAGGCGCCGAGGCGGAGGCTTACCTGCGGGGCATCCTTCCGCCCCGGTGGGAGGTGGTGGTCTCCTGTCCCGGGGAGGGAGAAGAGCCCAGTGAATGCGAACTCTGGAACCGGGCCTTCACCCGGAGCAGGGGGGACCGGATCTGGCTCCTGCGGGCCGGGCAAAGGCCTTCCGCCGCCTGGCTGGCGGCCCGGCTGGAATACCTCTTCTGGAAGAAGACCTGCATCCTCCCGGCGGAGGTCTCCGACCTGGCGGGACTTTTGATCCATCGCAAGGACCTGGCCGCCTTCGGTCCCCTTCCCTGGTATTGGAAGAGCGCGGCCGTGGCGGCCGAGGAGTTCCGCCTTCAGATGGCCCACGCCGGGGTAGGCGTCAGGGTTGCGGGGGACCCCATTCCCGGGCCGGCCGGGCCGGCCCGGGAGGCGGAGAAAGAGGCCCGGGAATTCATGGAACGCTGGTCCTGGCAGACCCGGGAGAGCCGGGTGGTCCGGGAGAAGCGGGCCAAGGCGGAACCTCCCTGGCGGGGCGGGAAGCCCCGAGTCTCCCTTTGCATGATGGTCCGCAACGAGGAGTCCTGCCTGGAGAGGTGCCTCAGGTCCGCTCTCCCCGCGGTGGACGAGATCGTCGTGGTGGACACGGGTTCCACCGACCGGACCGTGGAGATCGCACGCTCCTTCGGGGCCAAGGTGATCGAGTTCCCCTGGAACGGATCGTTTTCGGAACCCCGGAACGCGGGGCTGAAGGAGTGCACGGGCGACTGGATCCTCGTGCTCGACGCGGACGAGGAACTCGCCCCCGGTTCGGCGGAGAAGATCCGGGAGGCCGTCCGGGACCCGACGGTGGCGGCCTACCACCTGACTTTCCGCAACCTCAACGACGGAAAGGAGAGGACCCGGGGGGTCCGGATCACCAGGCTTTTCAGGAACCTTCCCGGCATCTCCTTTTCCAACAGGATCCACGAGCAGGTGATCCACTCCCTCATGGACAAGGCGGAACGGTTGGGCCTGGTTCTCGGCGAGGCGGACGCAGAGGTGATCCACCACGGGTATATCTCCCGGGTGATGGAGAAGAAGGGAAAGAAGGAGAGAAACTGGGCGCTCTTCGAGAAGCAGGTGGAGGAGAAGCCCGATGACCACTACAGCTGGTACAAGTTCGGGGACTTTCTCCGCCGTTTCGGAACCCCCGAGCAGTCGCGGGAGAAGTTCGAGAAGGCCCTGGAACTCATAACCAGGCTCCCCGACGTCCACTTGCGCCAGGTTCCCTACGCGGCGGAGGTGGCCACCCTCCTGGCCCTGGAGGAGGCCAAGACGGAGAATTACGCGAGGGCGGAGGAACTCCTTCTCCTGGCCCTGGACAGGTTCATGGCCACCCCAAACACGTGGTACATCGCCGCCGGCGTGGCCGTCCGGACGGGAAAACCCGACCTGGCCCTGGAACTCTACGACCGGTGCCTCGGTTTCCGGGACGCCGTCCTGGTGGTCCCCGTGGAGGACGGGCTCTCGGACTACGCATCCTGGCACGCCATGGGCGCCGCCTGGTCCATGAAGGGATTCCACCACAGGGCCAAGGAATACATGGAGGCCGCCCTCTCGGTCAGGCCGGATTACCTTCCGGGCGTCCTGGGATACGCCGCGCTTCTACTCAAGGAAGGCGACCCGGGCCGGGCCGTGGCGGTTCTCGGCGGTTACTTGAAGAAGCATCCCGGGGAGGAGGCGGTCCGAAGTCAGGGCGCGGCCATCCTCGAGAAACTCGGACTGCGCGAACAGGCGGAGGCCTGGAGAAGGGGCGCGGCCGGGAAGGTTCCCCCGCCGGAGCCGGCGGGGACGGTGTCGAACGAGATTGGAGGAAAGACAATATGAACCAGGATTACGGATGGAACCATCTTACGGCCGCCCCTCCGGGCGGGCCTGCAATTGCGGGACAAGATGCCGCCCAGGCGGAGCTGGAGTCCCTGGTGGACGACCTGGAGAGGTCCGTGGCCAAGGTCCACAAGACCGCCGCCCAGGCCCTGATTTCCGGGGGCGACTACGCCCGGGCCCTCAAGCACGCCCGGGCCCTGACCACCTTCAGCCCCGGGGACCCGGAGGGATGGAACATGCTCGGTTGGCTGCTCTACCTGGAAGGGGACGACGAGGGCGCCGTGGCCGCCTTCGACCGGGGCCTCGCCCTGGCCCCCGGCCAGGGGGACATCCTCTACAACAAGGGGATGGTCTTCTACGGGAAGGGGCGGGTGGACGAGGCGGAAGCCCTCTGGTCCCAGGCCGTGGACGCCGGGTGCAGGACGGCGGAACTCTACAACAACCTGGGCGTGATCCACTACTCCAAGGGGAGGACGGCCGAGTCGGTCCGGTTCTTCCAGATGGCCCTCCAGGTGGATCCCGAATACGCGGAAGCGAAGGAGAACCTGGCGGCCTGCCAGGCCGCTCCCGTTCCCGGTCCCGCGCCGGCCCCCGCATGGTGAGAATCCTCTGCAACCACCCCCTGGAGTCCTTCGAACCCAGGGAACGCTACCGGGACGTGGAGCTTCTCACCTTCGGTCCCAAGGACCGCATGTGGGTGGGAAAGAGGTTCTATCCCTTCGACCTGGAATTCGATCCTTCCCGGGGGACCTGGGAGCAACTCCGGGCCCTCCTGCCTCCCGGGTGGGAGCCCGATCTCATCCTCTTCTACTATCCCGAGCACGAGCCCCTGCCCAGGGGGATCGAGAAGGCCCCCTACCCGGTGGTGGGGGTGATCTCCGACTGGAACCTCCACTTCGACCAGCTCTGGACGATGGCCCCCTTCTTCGACGCCGTTGCGGCGGACAGGACGGGGACGGGGATCTTCGCCGGGGCGGGTTTCGCCCGGACCTTCTACTGGCCCCAGTATACGTTCAGGTGGGAATGGCACAGGCCCGTGGAGGGCCTGGAGCGGGACATCGACGTCTCCTTCGTGGGCAACCTGAACCCCCAGGTCCAGGGAGACCGGGTTCCCTGGCTGGAAAGGCTGGCCCGCCTGAAGGAGAGAGGGGTCCGGGTGGAGATCGCCACGGGGGTCTTCAACGAGGAATACGGCCGGATCCTGGCGCGCTCGAAGATCGGCTTCAACCGCTCCATCCGCCGCGAGATGAACCTTCGTGCCTTCGAGGTCTGCGCCTCGGGGGCCCTCCTCCTCATGGAGAGGGAGAACCTGGAGGTCCGGGAATACCTGGCGCCCGGCGAGGAGGTGGTCCTCTACGGGGAGGACGACCTGGAGGAGAAGATCCTCAGGCTCCTGGAGCGCGACGAGGAGAGGGAGAGGATCGCCCGGGCGGGGCGGAAGAAGATCCTTGACTATTCCATGTCCCGCAACCTGGACCGGCTGCGGGGGGCCCTGGCCGGGATCCGGGCGGGCGCGAGGCCTCCCGCCCCGGAGTGGCGCCTCCACCTGGCCAGGGGAACGGCCATGCTCCGGACCTGGGCCTCCCACGAAGCGGTGCTGGCCGACCTGGTCCGGGCGGCCTCCCTGAATCCCACGAATCCTCAAGTCCGCAACAACATCGGCGCGGTCCTGGCGGCCTTCTGGCCCATGCGGGCGCCTGGGGAGTCTCTGCGGGAATTCCTCACGGCCCGGACCCTTTCCCCGCGGTACCTTCCCGCCCTCTTGAACCTGGTCTTCGTCATGGCCGCCCTGGGCCGGGAGAAGGAGGCCCGCGCCTTCTGCCGGGAGGCCGAAGAGCGGGCGGAACAGGTGGAGGCCTGGGAGGACCTGCAAGGGCTCGTTCTGCCCTTGGGCTACGAGGCGAAAGCACTGGACCTCCGCAGGAAGGCGGCCCTTTCCGTCCTGGAGGGGAGCCCCCGGGACCTGGCCTCCCTCTACGCCGTCGCCGCCCGGGAGGCCCTCGTTTCCAGGGTCTCCACCGCCCGGACCTGATCCTTCCGTTTCCCCGGCGGCCCGGCTACCTTGGTCTTTCCCGCGGAAAAGGGGGGAAGGTCGCGAGGTCCCGATCCATGGCGCGGAAGTTTTCCTCCCTCTTCTCCCTCTTTTCTCTCTTCCTCTTCTTCATGCTCCCGGGCCCCTGCGCCGGGACGGCCCGGGCCGGGGAGATCCTCTCTCTCGCCGGAAGGTGGCGTTTCGCCGTCGACCCCGGGGACAAGGGGATCGGGGAGAAGTGGTTCGCAAGGACCCTGGAAGGCTCCATCCATCTTCCCGGGACGACCGACGAGGCCGGCGTGGGCGCCCCCGGGCCGGAGAGACAGGGCGTCCTCACCCGCAGGCACGAATACATCGGGCCCGCCTGGTACCAGAAGACCTTCCAGGTCCCCCCGGAATGGAAGGGCCGGGAGATCGCGGTCTTTTTGGAGCGGGTCCTCTGGGAGTCCCGGGCCTGGGTGGACGGAAGGCCCGCGGGCCCGCCCCTGGATTCTTTCGCCGCGCCCCACGTCCACGACCTGGGCCGGCTCGCGCCTGGGAAGCACACCCTGACCTTGAGGATCGACAACCGCATGATCCACCACCTGGGGCTCATGACCCACTCCTACGGCCCCCAGACCCAGACCCGCTGGAACGGCGTGGTGGGAAGGATCGAGATCCGGGCCCTGCCGGCGCCGGGGATCGGGCGGGTCCGGCTCTTTCCGAGAAAGGCGGGAGATCGCTGGGTTCTGGTCGCGGAAGGCCGGGTGAAGGGGAAGGCCGCCGGCAAAGAGGGAATCCGGGTCCGCGTCACCGACCCCAGGGGAGGGCTGGTCCTGGGCGGGGGAGAGGGGACGGTGAAGAAGGACGGCTCTTTCTCCCTCCAAGTGGATTGCGGATCCTCGGTGGTTCCCTGGTCGGAGTTCACCCCAAGGCTCTACCGGGCGCGCCTGGAACTCCTGGACCCGGGTAAGGTGGTGGACCAAAAGAGTCTCTCCTTCGGGTTCAGGGAGATCGCCCGCCGGGGAAACGAGCTTCTTCTCAACGGAAAACCCGTCTTCATGCGGGGCAACCTGGACTGCGTCCATTTTCCTTTGACGGGTTTCCCCTCCACGAAAAAGGAGGACTGGCTCCGGATCTTCTCGCTCTACAGGGAGCACGGCCTCAACCACGCGCGCTTCCATTCCTGGTGCCCCCCCGAAGCGGCCTTCCAGGCGGCCGACGAGATGGGGATCTACATCCAGGCCTCACCTGGGATCTGGATCAACGAGGGGCGCGAAGAAGGGCTGGGCCCGGGAAAGGGGGAGAAGTCGGTGGACGACTTCGCCCGGGCCGAGATGCGCCGGGTCGTGGACACATTCGGGAACCACCCGAGTTTCTGCTTCCTGGTCATCGGGAACGAGCTGGGCCATTCCAACTTCGCCGTCACGGGAAAGTGGATCGAGGAGATCAAGCATTACGATCAGCGCAGGCTCTACGCCGCCTCCACGGCCCGGACGATCACGCCCTATTGCGACTTCAACGCCACCCACGCCGTCCCGGGAATCGGCTGGGTGCGCCAGCACATGGAGAGCGGGACCGACTGGGACTACGAGGCCAAGTATTCGAGGACCAAGGTTCCCATCATCGCCCACGAGATCGGCCAGTGGCCGGTCTACCCGGACTGGGACCTTTGCGGAAAGTTCACGGGCGTTCTCAGGAACACCCGGCTCGAGAAGATGCGGGAGGCCGCAAAGAGGACCGGGATCTTCGAACAACAGGAAGAGTTCACCCGTGCCTCGGGGGCCTTGAACCGCCTCCTCTACAAGGACGAGATCGAATCCTTCCTGCGCACCCCCTCCTGCCGGGGCTTCCAGCTTCTTTCCATGGAGGACTTCCAGGGACAGGGGGAGGCCTACGTGGGCTGGCTGGACATGTTCTGGGACAGCAAGGGAATCGTCCTGCCCCAGGATTTCCGGGGGTATTGCGCTCCCAGGGTCGCCCTGGCCCGGCTTCCCAAGTATACCTGGACCGGAAACGAGACCCTCTCGTTCGGCGTGGTGGTGCGAAACGACGGTCCCGCCCCCCTGGAGAAACCCCGCGTGGAGTGGAAGCTCCGGACCCCGGAAAAGGTCGTCCTCCGGGAGGGGGAAGTCCTAGGAAAGGATCCCGTCCCTGTGGGGAGCGTGGCCGCCCTGGGAAAGGTGGAGGTCCCTCTCGAGGGGATCCTGGAGTCCGGCCGGGCCCGGCGCCTGCAGCTTGTGCTCCACCTTGGGGGCAAGCCCGAGAAGAACACCTACCCTCTCTGGGTCTACCCGGAGAAGGATCCTCCCCTGCCGGCGGGGGACGTCTTGCTCTCGGACAAGCTGGACCGCGATGTCCTGGGCGCCCTGGAGAGGGGAGGCCGGGTCCTTCTCTTAGCCTCCCGGCTGGGGGACCCGGGCTGGAATCCCAAGCTCGCCGCCTGGCGGCCCCTCTACTGGTCCCTGGTCTTCTTCCCGGGCCAGGCCGAGACCCTGGGCCTCCTGGTCCGGGC
>JALUZX010000385.1 GCA_027011425.1 Planctomycetota bacterium | reverse complement strand
GGCCCGGGGGCCAACCTGGAGGACCCTTTCCTTTCGGCCTTTACCCAGGCACAGGGCGGTGCCCAGGTCCAGGCGGAGCCGGGAGAGTTCCAGGGAGAGGGCCTCGGAGATGCGGGCCCCGGAGGAGTAGAGGAACTCCAGGAAAGCCGCGTTTCTCAGGGCCAAGGCGGCGGGTGTCCTGGGGGGAGGGGGTAGGTCCAGGAGGCGCTCCACCTCCTCCCTGGAGAGGGTCTTGGGCAAAGAGAGGGGAAGGTGGGCGCCTCCCAAGGAAAGGCTGGGATCCTTTTCGAGGACTCCTTCTCCCAGAAGGAAACGCACGAAACTCCTCAGGGCCGAAAGGGCCCGGGCCACGCTCCGCGGGGCCTTGCCCTCCTGGCGAAGGGAGAGGACCCAGGCCTGGAGGAGAGCGCCCGAGAGGTCGCCTGCCCGGCGAAGGCCCCGGTCTGCCATCCAAGCCGCCAGGTTTTCCAAGTCCCTGGTGTAGGCCCGGAGGGTGTGCGGGGAAAGACCGGCTTCCACTTCGAGGTAGTCCCGGAAGGCCCGGATCTCTCTTTGCAACAGGTCCCCCCTGGGGAAAAACAGGAATAAGAGTCGGAAAAAAAACCGTTCCGCCCGGCCCCTCTCCCCCATGCCGGGTTTCCCGGAGTCTCATTGCCAATTCCTCGATTTCGTCGTATTATTCAGGGCTACCCCTGAGAGGGACAAGGCCCTGGAAGGGTAGGAAAGAAAGAGAGAGGAAACCAGGGCGTAACCTTGGCTGCAGGACGGCTGGTTTCACGGCGAGAGAGGACAAACCATGCCCTCGAAGAAGAATCCGGCGAAGGCCGGAAAGAAGAGCAAAAAGTTGACCAGGAAGGACCTGGAAAAGATCCGGGAAGCCCTTTTGGCCTATAGGGACCGGCTTTCCGGAGACCTTTCCTCCATTGAAGAAGAGGCCCGGCAGGCAGGGGAGCAGGAGTTTTCCGTGGACCACATGGCGGACCACGGGTCGGACACTTTTTTCCACGACTTCAACCTGGGGCTCATCGAGAACGTGGGCCGCACCCTGGCCGAGATCGACCGGGCCCTGGCCCGGCTGGATCGGGGCACCTACGGCACATGCCTCCTATGTAAGAAGCCCATTCCCAAGGCAAGGCTGGAGTACCTTCCCTGGGCCCGCTTCTGCGTCCCCTGCCAGACCAAGATCGAAAAAGGGGAAGTGGTCTGGGAGGAGTCTTCCGAGGAGGAACCGGAGAAGGGCGCCACCCTCCAGGAAGGGGATTGATCCGGGGTGGGAGAGAAAGCCGGCTGGTCCTGGAGGGGGAAGGGGCTCTTCTTCTGGATCTTTCTGGTGGGGGTGGCCCTGGACCTTGGCTCCAAGGCCTGGGCCTTCCACATGGAGATACCTTTCTCCCTGGGGGGGCCGCCGGTGCGGTGGCTTCTGGACCATTGGCTGGGCCTGACCCACACCCAGAACCCCGGCGCCATCTGGGGAATCGGGGGGGGGATGTCGGGCCTTTTGGTGGTGATCCGCCTGGTAGTCCTTTTCTTCGTCCTGGGCTTCCTTCTCAGGATGCCCCGGGACAGAAAGCTCGCCCATGCAGCCCTGGGGTTGATCAGTGCCGGGGCCGTGGGGAACCTGGTGGACAACCTCTCCAACCGGGCCGGTGGATTCACCTGGAATGTTGCGGAACTCCTGAAGAGCCCTGGAACGGTTCGTGACTTCATCCACGTGGACCTGGGATTCTGGCCCTTCCACCCCTGGCCGGATTTCAATGCCGCCGATTCCATGATTCTCATCGGCGTGCTCCTCCTGGTCCTTTTCCATCCCACTCAAAAGAAGGGTTCCGGCAAGTCACCTGCGGCTTCCCGTTGAGACGGGGTCTTTCCTTTCATAGCATGGGCTTTCCCGAAAGGAAGGGCGGTTCCCGGTGTTTGGGTGAGGAGGGGGAGAAAGGCGAAGACGAGGAAAACACTCCATCCATGGTCTCTCCCGAAGGACACCATCTTGGCTTGGAGTCCCGGCTCCGGGTGAACCTGGGTTCCCTGGAGCTGGAAAATCCCGTGATGAACGCCTCCGGCACCTGGGGCTCGGGTCTGGAAGCCACGGACCTCCTGGGGGGGAGCCTTCCCGGGGCCCTGGTGACCAAGACGGTCACCCTCCATCCGCGACAGGGAAACCCCATGCCCCGCCTGGTGGAGACCTCGGGGGGACTCCTCAATTCCATCGGCCTGATGAATCCGGGGGTGGAGGTCTTCCTGGGGGAGATCCTTCCCGCCGCCTTGGAGTTGGGCCCGCCCCTGGTGGTCAACCTGGGCGGCGAGAGCCTGGAAGAATTCGCCCAGTTGGCGGAACGTCTCTCCGGCAAGGGTGCGGCCGCTCTGGAGGTGAACCTCTCCTGCCCCAACGTTCTTGGAGGCCGCCTTCCCTTCGCCACATCACCCCAGGTGGTGGAAGATGTGATCCGGGCCGTCCGGGAGCGGGCGGCCGAACCTCTTTGGGCCAAGATCTCCCCAAACGTGACCGACCCGGTGGAGATCGCCCGGGCCGCCGCCCGGGGGGGGGCCGACGCCCTGGTGTGCGCCAATACTCTCC
>JALUZX010000384.1 GCA_027011425.1 Planctomycetota bacterium | reverse complement strand
GCCCCTGCCCGCCCCCTTTCCGCGGAAGACCAGCTTGAAGACGTCCATGTAGGTGGACACATATTTTATCTTCAGGTTCTTGAGCATTTCCCGGGGAATTTCTTTGATGTCCTTCTTGTTGGGCACGGGAAGAAGAACCATCTCCACTCCCCGCCTCTGGGCGGCCAGGACCTTCTCCCGGACCCCGCCGATGGCCAGGACCTCCCCCGTCAAGGTCAACTCCCCCGTCATGGCAAGCCCCGGGGGAACGGGACGGCCGGTGAGAAGGGAGATCACCGCCGTGGCGATGGTGATTCCCGCCGAAGGTCCGTCCTTGGGGATGGCCCCGGCGGGAAAGTGAATATGAAGGTCCCGTGTCTTCAGGTCCTCCAGGTCCACGCCGAAATCCCCGGCCCGCGCCTTGACGTAATCCAGGGCGATCCGGGCGGATTCCTCCATGACCTGGCCCAGCTTGCCGGTGATCGTGATCCGGCCCTTGCCCGGCCAGGAAGCCGCCTCGATGTAGAGAACATCCCCGCCGTAACCGGTCCAGGCCAGGCCCTTGGCCACGCCCGGCGCCATCACCCCTCGATCCTCGTCCTCCACGAAACGGGGAGCGCCCAGGAATTTCTCAAGGGAGGAAGGGTCCACCACGATCTTTCCCCCGCGCCCCTGGGAGACTTTGAGGGCCGTCTTCCTGCAGATCCCGGCGATTGCCTTCTCCAGGCCCCGGACCCCGGCCTCCCTGGTGTAGCCCTGGATCAAGGCCGACAAGGCGTTCTTGCGGAAGGTGATCTGCGAAGCCTTGAGGCCGTGGTTCCTGATCTGGCGCGGAATCAAGTGGCGCTTGGCGATCTGGATCTTCTCCTCCTGGACGTATCCGGGGATCTCGATCACCTCCATCCTGTCCAGGAGAGGGGGAGGAATGGTATCCAGGACGTTGGCCGTGGCGATGAAGAGGATCCGGGAGAGGTCGAACCGGACGTCCAGGTACTGGTCCAGGAACTCCTGGTTCTGCTCCGGATCCAGGACCTCCAGGAGGGCCGAGGCCGGGTCCCCCCGGAAGTCCTTCCCCACCTTGTCCACCTCGTCCAGCATGAGCACCGGGTTCGCCGAGCCGCAGACCTTGAGGGCCTGGATGATCCTTCCCGGCATGGCGCCCACGTATGTGCGGCGGTGGCCCTTGATCTCCGCCTCGTCCCGCATGCCTCCCACCGAAAACCGCCAGAATTTCCGGCCCATGGCCCGGGCCACGGACCGGCCCACGCTGGTCTTGCCCACCCCCGGGGGACCGACGAAACAGAGGATCGGTCCCTTGTGGTCGGCCTTGAGCTTCCGGACGGCCAGGAACTCCAGGACGCGCTCTTTGACCTCCTTCAGGCCGTAATGGTCCTTTTCCAGGACCTTCTTCGCCCGGACGATGTCCTTGTTGTCCTCGGTGGTCCTGGACCAGGGCAGGGAAGTGAGCCAATCCAAATAATTCCGAATTACAGCATATTCACTGGACTCCACAGGGGTGGTAGAGAGCCTGTTCAGCTCCTCCCTGGCCCGCTCCTCCACGTCGGGAGGCATTCCGGCCTGGGAGATGAGCTTCTCCAGCCTCTCCCGTTCCTCCTGGCGGGCGTCCTTCTCCTCCCCCAGTTCCCTGCGGATGATCTTGATCTGCTCCCGGAGGAAGTATTCCTTCTGGGCCTTCTCGGTCTTCTCCCGGATCTCCTTCTGGATGGACCGGCCCAGTTCCAGGACCTGGACCTCCTTGACCAGGGCTTCCACCACGATCTCCAGGCGCTGGTTGACGTCGGCCGCCTCCAGCACCTTCTGGCGGACGTCGGTGTCCTTGATCATGTAGGCGGCGCAGAAATCGCACAGGCTCCCGGCGTTTTCGATGTTGTTCACCGCCGTGAGGGCCGCCGCCTGGAAGTCCTCGGGAAAGGCGCCGCTCTTCTCCACGATCTGCCGGGCCAGGGACCGGATGTTCCGGACCTGGGCCTCGGCGCGTTTTCCGCCGGGGGGAATCTCCTTGAGGATCTCAACCCGGACGATGGGAACGGGCCGGACCTTGAGAAAACGTTTGATCCGGACCCGCCGGACTCCCTGGAGCATGACCGAGCGGTTCCCGTCGGGAAGGTTGAGGACCTTGAGGATCCGGGCCGCCATGCCAACCCGCTCGATCTTGCGGGAATCCAGGGGCGCCCCTTCGGCGGCCCGGTTGAGGAAGATCCCGAGGAACTGGGACTGGGCCTGGGCCTTCTCCACGACGTCCTGGACGAACTCCGACTCCAGGACCAGGGGAAACATGAGCCCCGGAAACGCCACGAGTCCCCGCACGGGCAGAACGAAGAGGGTGGCGGGCACCTTTCCCCCCGCCGGCACCGGGACCGCGGAGGAAGGCGGCTGTCCCCCGGGGAAGGCCTGTTCCTTTTCGGACCCGCTTTCCTCCTCGATGTGGTTGGTTTCAGTCATGGAAGCCACCTTTCCTCGTCGAGGGAAACCTGGGCCCTTCGTGACCGGGGCCCGCGAAACACCTATCCTACGGAAGATGACCAGGCCATCGAACCAGGATTCAATGAAAGGAAGGGAAAACCTCCTGCTCGCTGCCCTTCTC
>JALUZX010000383.1 GCA_027011425.1 Planctomycetota bacterium | reverse complement strand
GGTCCATTGTAACAGGCGGGTGGATTCGTGGGTTTCGGGAACCTTCCCGGGCCTGCATTGGGCCGGGTGAGGCCAAAAAGGAAGGCCCGCGCGCTCCGCCGCGCGGGCCTTCAAACAGGTTCCGTCGAGCCTCTCCTGCCGGCGGTGGGAGTCGCGGGAACCCCCGGTGGCTCGGCCCCGGCGAAACCTTCCAGGCCCCCTGACCTGGCTCGTGGTCTCTCTATCTTCTCCTCCCTTTCCCTTTTCATCCTTCCCGGGAGAAGGCCAGAATGCCCTTTCCCGCCGGATTTTTTTTCGGCCTTCCGTGGCAGGGAATTGAGAAGGATCGTGGTTTTTTTCGACATGGACCGCCTGGAACTGTCCTGGTTTTCGACAATCCCCCCGGCCGGGAACCCCTCCAGGTTCGCTTGGAGACCGCCCCCTTCCGGGCCCGGCCCAAAGGCCTTGGCGGGCCTGGTCCTTCTTTTGGGGTTCGGGTGCGCATCCCCTCCCTACCAGCCGGCTCTTCTCTACCTTCCCGGAAGGGAGCCCGGGAAGGCCCTCCGCGACTCGGTGGAGCCGGTGCACACTTTCTTCCCCCGCGTGCGTTTCCTCCAAAAGAACCTGATCCTCACCGGCTGGATTCCCCTGTCCGGCCTGCCCTATCCCTGTCGCGCCCGGGCGGAGATCCTGGCCCGGCCCGTCTCGGGGGGGACTCTCCTGGAGATCGCCGTCCAGAGGAGCAAACTGCAGGCGGCTCTCCTGACCCAGCCCGCCTGGGTGGACGACGGCGGGGACAGGGCCCTGGAGGAGAGACTCCGGAAGGTGCTGGCCGCCCAGCTTGGAGGGAGGCCCGTCAAGCCCGGCGAAGTGCCTCGAAGACGGCCCGCGTCGCGGGGGAGTGGTTGAGGGTGAAGAAGTGGATCCCGGGGGCTCCCTTTTCCAGGAGTTCCCGGCACTGGGCCGTGGCCCATTCCACGCCCACTGTGGGGACCTTGAGTGGATCCTCCCCCGCCGCCTGGAGCCTCTCTTCCAGTTCTTCCGGGATCGAGGCCGAGCACATTTCGGTAAACCGCTTGACTTGCTTGTAGTTGGTGACGGGCATGATTCCCGGGAGGATGGGCGCCTCGATCCCCGCGGCCCGGGCCTTCTCCAGGAAGGAGAAGTAGTGGGCGTTGTCGAAGAAGAGCTGGGTCACCAGGAATTCCACGCCCGCCTCCACCTTGGTCTTCAGGTGGCGGATGTCCTCGTCCAGGCTTGAAGATTCGGGGTGGCCCTCGGGATAACAGGCACCGCCCAGGCAAAAACCTCCCTTGGCCTCGAGGAAGGCCGCAAGCTCCGAGGCGTGGGCGAACCCCCCCGGGGGAGGACGAAAGGTCTCTTCTCCCGCCGGCGGATCCCCCCTGAGAGCCAGGATGTTTTCGATCCCCGCCGCCCGTAGTCTTTCCACGATGCCTTCCAGTTCCTCCCGGGAGGAGCCCACGCAGGTGAGGTGGGCCATGGCCTCCAGGGAGAGGTCGTTCTTGATCCGGCTCACGAGCTGGAGGGTGCTCTCCCGGGTGCTCCCTCCTGCGCCGTAGGTGACGGACACGAAGTCGGGCCCCAGCCGGGAGAGATCCCACAAAGTCTCCATGAGCCGGGCCTCGGCCTGGGCGGACTTGGGTGGGAAGAATTCAAAAGAGAAGAGGGGTCTTCCCTGTTCCAGGATCCGGCAGATCTTCACTCCTCAAACCTCTTGGGTCTCGTTTCCCCCCCGATTCCACCCTCCTTCCTCCCCCCTGTCCATCGGGAAAAGGGGCTCGATTGGTGAAGAAAGCGGCTCTCCCGGGCCGAAGAGAAACCTGAGTGGAGGCAAAGCCCCCGGAGGGGAAACCTTGGTGGAAGAAAGCGGGAAGAGAGATCGGGGATTCCTGAAGAAGATGGCCCCCATCTGGGGGGCCGGGGTGTTGGCTTTACTTTTGGCCGCCGGGTTCAGGATGACCGGGTTCCTGGAGGCGGCCCGGGGGGTGGCCCTCTTCCATGGAGGCCTCCTTCTCCTGCTCCTTGGAAGCGCCCTGCCCTGGAAGTACATGAAGAAGCCGGCCAACTACGCCGATTCCTTCCTGGCTTTCGGCCTGGAGACTGCCTTCTTCCTCTACGCCCTGGGCACAGTCCCGGAATTCCTCGATGGAGGGCTCCTCCTTCTCCAGAAGGGCGCCCATGATCCCTATTTCCCGGCCTGGGTCTGGGGCGGCCTCCTTTTCAGGTTGGCCGGGGTGGCCTTGGGCCTCGCTCTCTCCAGGAGCGAACTGGGCTCCCTGGTTTCGGCTCACTGGGAAAAGGCTGGAGGCCGGGAAGCCCCCAAGGGCAAGTGGGAACCTCCCTTGGTGAAGACCCCACACATGGAGTCCCCCTCCCCTGCCGTTCAACCCCTGGTGGAAGCGGTGGAGCAGGTCACCTGGGGCCTGGCCGGTCCTCTGGGCGACCTGGAAGAGGTGCTGAACGGACTTCTCCGAAAATCCGGCCTGGCCGGAGAGGAGAGGGAGCGCCTGGAGCGGGCGCGGGCCGAGACCCATTGGTGCTGGAAGCAGGTGGAAAATCTGGGGAAGCTGATCCCCCGGGATGTCTGCCTT
>JALUZX010000382.1 GCA_027011425.1 Planctomycetota bacterium | reverse complement strand
AGAGCAAGAAGAGCGTGTTTCATGGTATTTTTTCCGGCATTCCATTCCATTCCGAAGGCGGAGGCCCCATGAAACCGAAAACCCTGATTCCCGCCCTTTTCCTTCTTTCTTTTTCCCTCCTCCCCGCCCAGGCCCCGGAGTTCGCCTGGGAGCCCACGGGGCTCTCCGGCGGAGGCGCCATGTTCGCCCCGGCCTTCTCGCCCCTGGACCCGGACCTGGTCATGGTCAACTGCGACATGAGCGGCGCCTACCTCTCCCGGGACGGGGGCCGGACCTGGAAGATGATCCCCTGCACCGAACTTCGGGGAAACATCCGCTGCCGGCCCGCTTTCCACCCCTCCGATCCCAAGGTCATCTTCGCCGCCTCCGGGTGGTGGGGAACCTTGAAGGTGAGCCGCGACGGCGGAAAGAGGTGGCAATCCATCGGAAACCTCCCCGGCGGCCTGGCAGGGGAGATCGCTATCGACCCGGGGAATCCCAAGCTCATGCTGGCCGGCCGGCGGGCCGGAGAGGTCTGGATCTCCCGGGACGGAGGAAAGACCTGGACCCGGTGCGCCGGCCCGAAGGGAACGCCCCTTGGTTTCCACTTCGACCGGACGAGCCCCCTCTCCCGGCGGGTCTGCTTCGCCGCGACGACCTCGGGCGTCTGGCGTTCCGACGACGGCGGAAAGAGGTGGACGGAGAAGACCAACGGCCTTCCCTGGAAGGAGATCCGTTCCTTCGCGGCGGGTTCGAACCGGGCCAGGAAGCTGGTGATGCTCTACTGCTCGGTCACCGCCAAGGTGGTGGGCGGAAAATACGCGGGAGGGATCTACAAGTCCTCCGACCGGGGCGAGCACTGGGTCTCCGCCATGGGGGCGGGGATCAACAAGGACATCAAGGCCTACGATCGGTGGGCCGACGGGTCCATCGCCCAGTACCGCCACGTGCTGGCCTGCGACAAGGACCCGCTGGTCGTCTACGGCCTCAACGAGAGCACCGGTTTCTGGCCTCCCCACCACAACGCCGTCTGGCGCTCCGCCGACGGGGGGAAGAGCTGGAAGGCCACCTTCTACTCCGATCCCCGGTTCAAGAACTACAACGTCCGCTACAACTGGCGGACCGCCAACCTGGGCCGGAACTACCAGAGCGCCGGATTCGGCGCCGCGATCTGTCCGAGCGACCCGGGCCGCCTGCTTTTTGTGGACGACTTCTGCTACGTCACCCACGACGGGGGAAAGAGCTGGTTCAACGGCCATTCCCGGTGGGCCAACCCGCCGGCCCTCAAGGAGAAGTCCCGCTGGGCCTGCACGGGCCTGGTGGTGACCACCAGCTGGCACTACTACGTGGATCCCTTCGAGCACGGCGCCCACTACATCTGTTATACGGATATCGGGTTCGCCCGCTCCACCGACGGGGGGGACACCTGGAACTGGTGGGGTGACGGCCGCTGGGCCCCCTGGAGGAACACCTGCTACGAGATGGCCTTCGACCCGGCCGTGAAGGGGAAGATCTGGGGGGCCTTCTCCAACGTCCACGACATCCCCAACGGCAACATCATCCTGGGAAGGCACAGGAGCACCGGCCCGGGCGGGGTCTGCCTGAGCCTGGACCACGGCGGGCACTGGGCTGCCTCCAACCAGGGCCTGCCCGTGGCCCCCGTCACCTCCATCGTCCTGGACCCCCGGAGCCCCGCCTCCTCCCGGACCCTCTACGCCGGGGTCTTCGACCGGGGGGTCTACAAGTCCACCGACGGCGGAAAGAGGTGGGCCAGGCGGAGTTCCGGCCTGGGGGACCCGGCGAACCTGCGGGTCTACAGGTTGGCCCTCCACAAGGACGGCACCCTCTTCGCCTTGATTACGGCAAAGAGGGTGAACGGCGTCTTCCTCTCCAAGGGGGTGGGCCTCTGGAGGTCCACCGACGGGGCCGCCACCTGGTCCAAGGTGAACAAGAACTTCACTTTCTACTGGCCCAAGGACTTCACCGTAGATCCGGCGGACAGCAAAGTGATCTACCTCGGCGCCGCCGACGCGGGGGGAAAAAAACAGGGCGGCCTCTACCGCACCACCGACGGGGGGAAGACCTGGAAGCTCCTGGCCCGCAAAGGACCGGAGCACTTCGGCGCCTACCTGGATCCCCGCCGCAAGGGCTGGATCTACATGACCCTCACCGAAGGGGCCCCGGGGGAGGGTCTCTGGCTCTCCACCGACGGGGGCAGGACCTTCGCGCCCCTGGGCCTTCCTTTCGCCAACGCCCAGCGGGTCCAGTTCGACCCCGACGACGACCAGGTGATCTACGTGGCCACCTTCGGGGGGAGCGTCTGGAGGGGCAGGATGCTCCACGGCAAGAGGAGCCGGACCCGGTCTTCCGGATGTTCCCTGCCCTGCCCTTTCTGCCGGGCCCAGCCGGGCCTGGGCGGGGGAAGGCCCCGCCCGGGAAACCTGGGATTCCGCCTCACAGTAAGGGATTGTCCCGCCGGCGTCCCTTCGCTCTTTTCCGCCTTCGCCTTCGTCCTCCTCAACCTGGGGGGAAGAACCTCCAACGCTGCGGTCCGGCTCGGCTGTTCGCCTGTCTACCTCTTCCCCTCCCTCTCCCCGCCCGGCGCCCTCTCTCTC
>JALUZX010000381.1 GCA_027011425.1 Planctomycetota bacterium | reverse complement strand
CCGTATTCCCAACCTTGATCACGTCCCCCTGGGCGAGGTAGTGTTCGGCCGCGGGGTTCCCGTTGACCAGGAGGGGGGCGTCCTCGGTAAGGAGGCTCACCTTCCACCCGTCGGGGGTCTTCTCGATCCTGCAGTGCCTTCCGGCCGCACCTGGATCGTCCACCCGGATCTGGGCGCCTTCGCCGCTTCCCACGTAAACGGGTGTGTCAGGAAGTTTCCAGACCTTCTTCTTACCCTCTAAAGCAATCCAAACCCTGGCCACCTTGCCTCCTTGGGGCGTCCGCCCCTCGCTCCGGTCTCGACGTGTTTTTCATGAATGAGAAAGTCTATTCTTTTTCGAAAAGCGGGTCGTCCAGGAAATCGTGCCCTTGGCCGAAACACTGCGTCCAGTAGACCCCCCAGTTCCCCGTGGCGAACTCCGTGTGCGCGGGATTCAGGATGTTCCTGTGGTGCCCGGAAGAATGGAGCCATGAAATATGCGCCCCCTCGGCCCCGGCCACGCGGGCGATGTTCTCGCCGACGCCCATCTTGTATCCCTCCCTGGCCATCCGCACAAAAGGAGTCCTGAGCCCCTTGGTAGGGGAGAAATGGGAGAAGTAGCCCAGGTCCGCCATCTCCTTGCTGTGGTCCCGGGCCGCCTTGAGGAGCTTCCGGTTCACCGCCAGGGCCCTGCGCCCCATCATCAACCTGTAATCGTTGGTGATGTTCATCTCCTCCATCTCCGCCTTCGTGGCGTCCACGTCGGCCACCCGGTTGTAGCGGAGAACCCGGCGGTTGAAGTCGAGCTTGCGCCTCTCCCGGGAGGTCCAGGCGAAGTTCCGGACCGTCACCACGCTCTCGGCCAGGGGAAGGCGCCGCACGAACTCCAGCGCCTCGAGCGAATCCAGGTCGGGGCTTCCCAGGACCTCCAGCTCCTTCAGGGCCCACAAGGCTTCGCCGGCGTATTTCCTCACCCTCGTGGGGATCCTAAGTGAATCATTCCTGTCCCAGATCTCCCGCACGGCAGCCACCCTCTTGTCGACTTCCTGCTGGACGGGCCAATACTTCTTGGCCTTTTCCGGGGGACAGGCCGGCGGCTTGAAGGGGTAGAAATACTTGTCCTTGTCGAAGATCAGGTCCAAGGCATACTTACGGCGCTTGTCCAGCTCCTGGCGGAGGGCCGCGATCTTCTCGAGCCTGCTGAAAAAGGGGCTCTTCGAAAGTTTCTCCGCCTGCGCATCGATCAACCTGCGGAGGACCCGAATTGCGGCCTCTTTCCGGAGACTTCCCTTTTCCGCGAGCTTCTCCAGGACCGCCGCCCGGGCCCGGAAATCGGCCGCCTGGAGGGCCTTGGAGGCTTCCTTTTCGGCGGCCCGGGTCTCGAGAACGGTTTTCTTTTCCGCGACGGGGACCCACCGGCCTTCGAACCAGGCGAAGGGCCCCTTCTTTCCCGTGGCCCGGGCCAGGATCTCCTGGATCTCAGGCTCCAGGGAGGGATCGCCCGCTGAGGCATCCTTGAGGGAGCGGGCGAAGATCTCCTTCATGCCCCCCTGCCGGGCGAGCAGGGCCCTTCCCATGCGGGCGAGAGGCGAAAGCTCCGCCCTGGACCCCAGGCGCACCAGGGCCTCGAGCCCCACCACGGGCCAACCGACTCTTTCCCTGTCCCCGTCCAGGAGGGCCTCCACGCCCTCCCGGTCGGCGGAGAGGAAATCGGCCCGCCCCCCGTCCTCGATCCGGATCCCCTTGAAGGCTCCCGGGTTCTTCCGGATCGCCGCAACCAGGGCGTCCAGGTAGGCCGCCTCGGCCCGGGCGATCCGGGCCTCTCTCGCAGCGCCGGAAAGGTGGGACGCGGCCTTCTCGAAGAGAGAAGCCGCCTCGGAGAACTTCCACTTGGCCAGGGCGGTTCGGGCCCGGGCGAGCAGGGACCGGGCGTCCACCCGGGAAGAAGGCGCGGCGGCCGGGTTCCCCGGCCCGGGAGGGGGGTTGGAAAGGGTCGCGGGCTTCTTTCCCTTTTTCGTTTTCTTTCCCGGCCTCTCGCGGAGGCCCGCCACATCCCCCCAATCCTGGGTTTTCTTCGCGCCGCTTTTACCCCCGGAAGGGGATTTCTTCTCTTCCGGCCCCAGGGAGGCCGCCAGGGGACGAATCTCGTACTCCGCGCCCTTCAGCTTCCACTTCAGGTGGGTAAGGGAAGGGTCGGAAGGAAGGAAAGACCGGACTTTCCTGAGTAGGGCCACCGCCTGGTCCGCCATGCCCGTGTTCGCCAGGTCGTAGGCCCTGGAAAGAGCCTTCCAGGCCCTCTTTTTGAGCTCCTCCAGGATCGCTCGTTTCTTGGAGGCGTAATCCTCGGCCGCCTCGGGAGAACGGGCCTCGGCCCGGGCCTGGTCCAGGAGCTGGAGAGCAGCCCCGTAGCGATCCTCCTCCACGAGCCGGTCCACCTGGTCCACCACTTCGGCCGTGGCGATCCGGGCCTTCCGGCCCTCCAGGAGGCGGGCCGCCCTCTTCCCCGAAGAGTCCCCGAGGTCCGCCAGGAGATCCTCGGTGAGATTGGCGAGCTTCAACTCCAGGGCCTGGGCCGTGAACGTCCTACCCCGGGCCCGGGCCTTCTCGATGGCCGCCCGGAGG
>JALUZX010000380.1 GCA_027011425.1 Planctomycetota bacterium | reverse complement strand
AAGTGGGGATGAACTTGTCCCCCCGCCCGTCCCGGGAGGGACGGGCGGGGAGGGGTGGGTTGTTACCGGACCAGGGCTTCCCTGGCGTTGCTCATGACGATTCCCAGGGTGTTGGCGCCCTTGTCAAGAATCAGCCACTGGGAATAGAGGGAATAGCCCTTGGCCGCGGCCGGGATCGATGGGACCAGGAAGTTCGCCTGGCCCTTTCCGGGGCCGGAGCCCGAGGCCACGTAGGTGACGAAGGCCTCTCCGGAACAACGGATGAAGTTCCCCGGCGCGCCCAGGGGCCCGAGGTCGAAGGGGAGAGGGAGCCCGGACCAGGTGGTCTTGCTCGCCCCCACGAGCAGGATCGCCGGGGCGCCGCCCGTGGCGCCGTGCAGGTGGAACCCGAACTTCCCTCCCGCGAAGGGGAGTCCCAGGTTCACGTTGACGGGCCAGAACCGGTAGGTCGCCGTGGCCGGGCTTCCCAGGCCCCCGTCGCCGTAGGTGACGCAGTGACCACCGGTGGGGAAGTATGTGATTCCGGTGACGCTGTTATAGAAGGGCTTGGTTCCGGTTCCCACGCCGGGAACCAGGTCCAGCGCGCCGTGGGAGCCCGTGAAGAGGTCGGACCAGCCCGTCCGGGTGCCCAGGCCGATGTCGCCCGTGTCGGGGTTGTAGACCCCGGAATTGAGCATCTGGTAGTAGAAGGGCTTGTTCGTGCTTCTCCGGAGGTTGCCGGCGTTATAGAGCGTGACCTTCTTCGTGGCCGGGTCTACATACGCGATGTCCCGGAAAAGACCGATGACGACGAGCTGGTTTTTCTTGGTGTCCACCGTCATGTGGACGGGATAGACATACTTGGAATAGAGACCCGTGGGAAGGTCCAGAACCTTGGCGGCCTTCTTCGTGGCCGGGTTGTACTCCCAGATCTGGCAGGCCGTCGGATTGCCGTAAGGCCAGGTCGCCACGTAGATCTTTCCCTTGAAGGCCACCAGGGCGTTGGTGAGCCCCATGTAGCCCGTCAATTTTCCGAAGTCCACCAGCAGCTTGGGCGCGCCGCCGGATACAGGCACGCTCCAGAGGTAACCGTTCTTGTTCGAGGAGTCCTGGGTGCAGACGTAGAGGTTGGCCCCGAGCTGGGCCACCTGGGCCAGGTTGCCTCCCGTGAAAGGCTTGGTGTTGAGCTTGAGGAGGGTCACCTTGGTGCCGGCGATGATGTAGCGGTAGAGGTCGCCCCCCGATTTGGGGACCGCCGTGGAGCGGCCGTCGATGGTGGTTACATACCCCGTGACGGGTGAGATCCCCGTAATGGAGTTGAGCCCCACCTTGTTGGCCAGGGAGGGGAGGGTGAGGGCCTGGGCCTTCAGGGACACCGGGTCGATGAGATACATCTCTCCCCTGTAGTGGCTGAATTTTCCGGAAACGTAGACCCTGATGGTAACTGTGGTTACGTATTTACCCGGACCGGGAAGGATGGTCTGGGCCGGCAGGGAGATGGCGGCGAGAAGGGTCGCCGAGGCGAGGAAAATGGCATGTTTTCGCATAGGTCCTCCTGGGTTCGAGTGACGAATCGGCTTTCCGGAATGCAAAGGAAAGGCAGTGCAGGACCCCCGCCCTTCGAGGGCGGGGGAGGTTTCACTCTTTCTGGAGAGACCTTACAAAAATAACGAGATTCTTTCTTTCCTGCAAGGAGGAAGTCCGGGGGCTTGCTTCACCTTGGAGCACCCCCGGAAGGAATTTTTATTCCTCCTCGATCATTTCGAACAGGTCCTTGTCCACTCCGCAAAGGGGGCAGACCCAGTCGTCCGGGATTTCCTCAAAAGGCGTCCCTGGAGGAATCCCGCCGTCCGGGTCTCCTTCCGCCGGGTCGTAGATGTAACCGCAGGTCGTGCACCGCCACTTGGCCATGAGTTTTCCTCCGTCTTTCAGGTGAGGGAACAAGGGAGGGCATGATCGGAAAGTCCTCCTTCTCATGCAAGGGAGGGGCGGAAGGGGGTAACCTCGGGGAATGTTGACCGAGACCGGCGAAAGCAGGAAAGGCCCGGCCCGCCGCCCCCTGGGGGGCCTGGTCCTCCTTGCGGCCCTGGCCGCGGCCGGGGCATGGGTCCTTTTGCACCCCTGGCGTCCCATGGATCTTCCAGGCGCCGGGGACGCGGCCTGCCTCGGCACGAAATCCCCGATCCCCCGGGAGGCCCTTTCCGGACAGGCGCCTTCGCCGGCAAGGAAACCTCTATCCTCGCCCGCCCCCGGCCGGGCCTCCCGGGCCCTTCTGGTCCGGGACGCCTTCACGCGCCTTCCCCTGGAAGGGGTGGCTTTCTTCCGCCTGGCTTCCCCCCCCGTTTTCCTGGGGCGGACCGACGCCCGGGGCTTCCTCCCTCTTCCGGGAGGGGTTCCCTGGGACCGTCTCCTGGCAAGAAAACCGGGCTACCTGGGGACCTTTCTCGGGATTTCCTCCCCCTATTTCCGCCGCCTGCGGGCCAAGCTAGAGAAGGGAGGAGGCGTCCTGGGGTTGGCCCCCGACCCGGTCACCCTCCCCTTGCGGGGAAACGTGGTCGGCCCTGGTGGAGAGCCTGCGGGCGGGGCCCGGGTGACCCTTCTCGCCGGGGACCCGGCCGATCCCCTCCAC
>JALUZX010000379.1 GCA_027011425.1 Planctomycetota bacterium | reverse complement strand
GGCCTGGTCCGCCCCCCCTCCTTCCCCTCCCCAACCTTACTTTGAACTGGAAGCCACAGCACTCACGGGGAGTTTGTTAGAGATTTGCAAGCAAAAAGGGCCCAGCAACCTTTTTTCGGACCCTGCTGTTTGCAACATGTTTGTCTCGCAAGAAGACGCCCCTTGCCTGGGAAAAAACTTCTCCTGGGATCCAGGACTCTTTCCCGCCCCCTTCTCCAGCAAGAGATTCATAATCCCCGGGTCCCGGGGGAGACCCCGCCGGGATGACTTCAGGAAATCCCAAGGAGAGGGGCCGCCAGGGGCTCCAGGCCCTTTCGTCCCCTAGGTTCGGTGGAGAGATCGGGCAGGAGAACCTGGGGGTCCCGGCCCAGAAGGGCTCTGAAGCTCGAAAGGTCCGAGGGGCCGGCCCGGTTGAGAACGAGGGCCCCGATGGGAACGCTCCACTCACCCAAGTGCGCCACTAGGCGCCTCGTCTCCAGAAGGCTGAGCCGGGAAGGAAGGGTGACGCCAACGACCTGGGCCAGGGAGGGATCGGGGAGGGCCTCGGCCAAGGTCTGGTTCCGCCGGAGGGTTTCCTCCAGGCCGAGGGTCACCGGGTCCCGGCGGGGAGAGGAAGGGAGGGGCTCGCCGGCGGGATCCTTCGCGGGGGTCTCCTCTCCCAGGACATGAAAGAGAGTCTTCCTCCGGTCCAGGACTTTCTTCCTAAGATCCAGGAGAGACTGGGTCCACCGGAGGGTCAAGAAAGGAAGGGCCAGGACCCGCCAGGCCTGCCCCGAAGGGGGGAGATCCACCACCAGGACCTCCTCCCTGGTCCGGGTTCCTCCATACAGGTCCGCCAGGACCTCGGCGGCGGCCTGCTCCTCCACGCCCGGGGCCTTTCCCAGGATGGAAAGAAGGGGGTCCAGGGAGGCCACCGACAGGTAGCGGTATTTCTCCTCCAGGAGACGCCGGGCCCGCCGGGTCTTCTCCTCCACCACCCTCTCCAGGTCCGCCTCCATGGCCCGGAGTCCGGGGAAGGCTTCCTTCGGTTCGGGCCCAAGGGACAAGTCCAGCGCGTCTCCCAGGTTGTGGGCCGGGTCCAGGGAGACCAGCAGGACCTTCCGGCCCTTCCCAGCGAGGGCCAGGGAAAATGCGGCGGCGCAAGTGGTCTTGCCGGCTCCCCCTTTCCCCGTGAAGAGATACATGCCGGCCATGGCTCTCTCAGGTCACGTCGAAGGTGGAAAAGAGTCCGCCCCAGGGATCCTCCGCTTCCCTGGCCCGGGCCTGGAGGACCAGGACCTCCCTTTCCATGAAGGGGAGAAGGTCCAGGGAAAGGAGAGTGGGAGGCCCGGGGAAGCCCACGGCCCCTCCCAGGGTGAGGAGACCGAAGATGTTCTCCAGCTCCTTGTATTCCCACTCGGTGTAGGAAACAGCCGAGGCCCGGACCCCGAGGCCGGCGGCCCGGAACAGCTTCCGCAAGATGCGCCCGATCCCCATAGGTTCACTCCGGCTCAGGCGCGGAGGAGGCGGCCTGGGCGCGGGACCGGGAAAGGACCCGGATGGCGTCGAAGGCGAGCACCACCGCCAGAACGGCCAGGAAGACCGCCAGAACCGCCAGGATCCAGTTCTTCTTCTCCACGAAGTGGACGGCCTCCCAGCCCAGGGCTCCCAGGGTCACGAAAAACATGAAGACCGTGGGGACCGCCAGGAACCCGGCCTTCCTTCCCCGGTGGACCAACCAGACGAAGGCGGCAAGGAAGGCCAGGGCCGCAAGGAGCTGGTTCGCCGCACCGAAAATAGGCCAGATGGTCCGCTCCCCTCCCGAGAGGGCCAGCCACCCGCCGAAGAAGACCGTCACCGTGGTCGCCAGGAAGCGGTTGCGCGAGAAGAGGCGGCGGAGGGAAGCCACGGAGCCCCGCGCCTCCCCTGGGACCTGGAGCAATTCCTGGAAGGCGAACCGGGCGATCCGGGTGGCCGTATCCAGGGAGGTCAGGGCGAATTCCGCAACGGCCACCGAGGCGAAGGTCAACCCGAAGGCGAAGGACCCGCCGGCGGCGTCGACGAACCGGGCGATGCCCCCGGCGAAGACGTGCACGGCCCCCTCGTGGATCTGGGAGTCGTATTTCCCCGGAACCAGCATGGCCGCCGTCACCAGGGCGACCACCGCCAGGAGGGACTCGATGAGCATGGCCCCCATGGCGATGGGCCGGGCGTGGGCCTCGCTGTCGAGCTGCTTGGCCGTGGTCCCGCTGGCCACGAGCGAGTGGAAGCCGGAGAGGGCGCCGCAGGCCACGGTCACGAAAAGGATGGGGAAAAGTGGTCCCAGGTCGGTTTCGAAGCCCGTCCAGGCCTTCATATGGAGGACCGGGTTCACAAAGAGGGTCCCGGCAACCCCCGCCACGAGCAAGGCGTAGAGCAGGAAGGAGTTCAGGAAATCCCTGGGCTGGAGGAGAATCCAGACGGGCGTCACGGAAGCGACGTAGATGTATCCCAGAAGCAGGAGCTTCCATCCATTTTCGCTTATCCGCAAAGGAAAGTGGTGCCCCGCCAGAAGGGTCAGGGCGATGAGGACGAGCCCGGCCAGGGTGGCGGGAAGAATGGGAACCCTGAACCTGTAGACCGCGAGCCCGAAGAGAACGGCCGAGCCGATGAGCAGGGAGGACGCCGTCCCCGCCTGGGGAACCTTGTGGAAGGTCCTGGCCACGACGTTCACGAAGACGGCGATCACCAGAATCAGGGCGGCCCAGGCGAAAACCAGAAAAAGTGTCTTGGCGCCCCGGCCGAGCCGCCTGTCGATCACCTCCCCGATGGAGCGCCCTTCGTGGCGGACCGAGGCCACCAGCGCGGAGAAATCGTGGACGGCCCCCATCAGGATCCCCCCCAGGAGGATCCAGAGGAAGACGGGAACCCAACCGAATACGGCGGCAATGATGGGACCCACGATGGGGGCGGCGCCGGCGATGGAGGAAAAGTGGTGCCCCAGCAGGATCTGGGGCCTGGCGGGAACGTAGTCCACCCCGTCCCGGAGAGTGTGGGCCGGCGTGGGCCGCCCGGGTTCCAGGCCGACCCGCCGGGCCACGAATCCGCCGTAAAGGAGGTAGCCCGCGAGAAAGGCCCCGAGGGCGATGAAAACGAGGATGGCTGCGCTCAATTTCCGGCCCTCCTTTTCAAGGAAGATCCCTTCCTACCACGGCGGCGCGCGCCGTTCCAGGATAGCCCCCCCGCCGGGGCTTCTCCCTTTTCCCTTTCGTGCCCGGGAGTTACCTTAGAGTTCTCCCTTCCATCCAAAAGGAGGATCACCCATGAGAATCTCCCCATTCCTCGCCCTTCTCGCCTTTACGGGCCTCCCGGCCCTTCTTCCGGCCCAGAACGTCAAGACCTACGTCTCTCCCAAGGCCTACGCCGCCAAGGAGGGATCGGGAAACAACGTCTTTCCCTTCGGGTCCGGCAACCCTTACTGGCGTTACCAGCAGGTCCACAGGGACCTTCCCCTCACGGTGGGGATCGTCCAGGGCCTGGCCTGGCGCAGGAACGGAACCAGCACCTACCCTTACAAGGCCCTCTCCTTCGAGATGAAGCTCGAGATGGCCACCTACGCCTCCCCTACCGGGGGACTCTCCAAGGACTTCGACAAGAACATGGGGAAGGACAAGACCGCCGTGGTCTTCGGTTCGGTAGGGACCCAGAACTTCCTCAAGATCAACTGGCCCGGCACGACACACTCCACCGTGCCCGCCCCCTTCGCCTACAAACTCCCCTTCAAGGTGCCCTTCATCTATAAAAAGAAGCCCTTGATCTGGGAAGTGAAGATCATGAATCGTTCCCGATCGGGGGGCGGCCCCTTCGACTTCGTCTACGACAGCGCCCTGGGCCGGACGAAGTGGGCCTATAATCCTTATTACATCTTCCGCACCGGCTACGGCCGGGGTTGCCGGCCCGCCCACCAGGCCTGGCCCGCCCTGGCATCCCTGACGGGATACAAGCGCGGCGCCACATGGACCCTCAACTTCTCAGGAAGTCAGCTCACCCGCAACAGCCAGGCCATGCTCATGCTGGGATACAAGAAGAACAAGTGGGGATCCATCCCCCTTCCTTTCACCCTGCCCGGAACCCAGTGCTCCCTCCTCCTGGCGCCGATTTTCTTCTTCGGGCCCGTCAAGACGGACCCGGTCGGCAATTCCACCATCTCGTTCAAGCTCGCCGATCGGCCCTATTACAAAGGAGTCACCCTCTATTGCCAGTGGATGGCCCTGGACAAGGGCCTGCCCTTCGGCGTGGTCCTGAGTTCGGGCATCCTGTTCCAGTTCCCCGGATGGACCGGCAAGTGGCCCCCCACGGCCGAGTATGTCTGGCCCGGCCAGGGGCTTGTGACCCAGTTCACCTACAGGTGAGGAGGTTCCCCCCCCTCCCGCCGGTTCGGCTCCCCGCGCCGGCCTGGACCGGCTCCACCCGGGCGGCCCGCATCTACAGGGCCGCCCTTTCCCGGCTTGGGCCTTCCCGGTGGTGGCCCGCCGAGACGCCCCTGGAGGTGTGCGCCGGCGCCATCCTGGCCCAGAACACCTCCTGGCGGGGGGCATCCCTGGCCGTGGAGAACCTCAAGAAGGCGGGCCTCCTGGACCGGTCCGAGGCAATCACGGCCCTTCCTCCCCGGAAGCTGGAGGACCTGGTCCGCCCCTCGGGCTACTTCCGCCAGAAGGCCCGGAGGCTTGTGATCTTCCTGGACTGGCTCCAGGAAACCTGCGGCGGAAGGGTGGAAGGGCTTGCGGCCCTGCCCCTGGAGGAGGCCCGGGCCTCTCTCCTGGAGCTGGAAGGCATCGGTCCGGAGACGGCGGACTCGATCCTTTGTTATGGCGCCGGGAAGCTGGTCTTCGTGGTGGACGCCTACACCCGGAGGATCGGGGGGCGCCACGGTCTCTTCCAGGGAGACCTGCCCTACGAGGAGATCCGTGCCTGGTTCGAGTCCAGGCTTCCCCCCGACCTGGCCCTCTACAGGGAGTACCACGCCCTTCTGGTTCGAATCGGGGCAGGGTGGTGCCGGACCCGGCCCTCCTGCAAGGGATGCCCCCTTTCCCGCTTCAAGAAACCCGGGCTTCCCGGAGGAAATCCATGAAGGAACCAACCTTCATTTGACTTTCTTCCCCGTCCGATCAAGCTGAAAAGGGGGATCAGAGGATAGACTTGGCCCATAGTCCATAGTCGATGGGATCTCCGGCCCAGGAAGCCTATGTTCAAGGATCACCAGGTCTCGGTCGTCGTGCCGGCCTACAACGAAGAGGAGACCATCCAGGGGGTGGTGTCCTCCTTCTCCGCCGAACCTCACGTGGATGAAGTCCTGGTGGTGGACAACAACTGCTCCGACCGGACGGCGGCCCTGGCCCGGGAGGCGGGAGCCCGGGTGGTGGAGGAGAAGGAGCCCGGGTACGGCAAGGCCTTGTTGCGGGGCATGTCGGAGGCCCAAGGAGACATCCTGGTCCTCACTGAAGCGGATGGGTCCTTCCTGGCACGGGACGTGATCAAGCTCCTGGTCTACCTGGAAGACGCGGGCATGGTGATCGGGACCCGCACCACCCGCCAACTGGTCCAGCAAGGGGCCAACATGCGTTCCCTCCTTCGCTGGGGGAACGTGTTCATGGCCAAGTACCTGGAACTGCTCTGGTTCATCAAGTGGGAGCCCCGCTTCACCGACGTGGGGTGCACCTTCCGGGCCCTCTGGAAATCGACTTTCGAAAACATCAAGGATTCCCTCTGCGAAAGCGGGCCCGCCTTCAGTCCGGAGATGATGGTGGAGGTTCTGGTCAAGGGATTGCGTTGCATCGAGATCCCCGTCACCTACAGTCCGCGGCTGGGCGGCGACTCCAAGCATTCCGCCACCTTCTTCCGGCAGGCCCGGACGGCCTGGGCCATGTGGAAAGTGATCACCAAGAAAAAATTTCTCAGGAGCGCCAAGAAATGAGCCCCCCCAATCAGAAGGTCGCCGTCCTGGGCGCCGGCCTGGCAGGACTCTCCTGCGCCTTCGAGCTGGCCCGCAAGGGCGTCCCCGTTACGGTCTTCGAGAAAGACCCCTTTCCGGGCGGGATGGCGGCTTCCTTCACCTACGAGGCCCCCGGGGGGGAAGAATTCGTCTACGATTTCGGGCCCCACCGCTTCCACACCAAGGACGACGCCCTGAGGGCCCACGTTGAGGAGATCCTGGGCGACAACAAGCGTACCGCCCAGCGCCTCTCCCGGATCCATCTCTTCGGGAAGTTCTTCGACTATCCCCTCAAGGCAAGGAACGTCCTGGCATCCCTCCCTCCCCACCTCCTGTTCCGAGCCTTCCTGGACTACTTCTGGATCCGCTTCAAGGTCCGGACCGGCCTCAGCCGCATCTCGGACGACAATTTCGAGGACTGGGTGGTGAAGCGGTTCGGAAAAACTCTCTACCGGATCTTCTTCGGAACCTATACGGCCAAGGCCTGGGGGATGTCCCCCCGGGACATCTCCGCCGACTGGGCGGCCCAACGCATCACCCTGCTCTCCCTCTGGGACACGGTGAAGAAAACCCTCTCCCGCAAGAAGGGAAACACCCCGAGGACCCTGGTGACGGAATTCCTTTATCCGGAAACGGGGGGGATCGGGGCCATCGCCCGGGCCTACGCCGACAAGATCCGCGAAGCCGGCGGAGAGGTGCTCCTGGGCGCGCCCGTGACGCGCATCGAGAGGGAGGGAAGCCTGGTGAAGGCCCTGCACACGGGCGGGGAATCGGCGGGAACCTTCCCCGCCGGCCGGGTCCTCTCCACCATTCCGATCACGACCCTGGTCAACCTCCTGGACCCCCCGCCGGGAGAGGACGTCCTGGAGGCCTGCTCCAACCTCCATTACATCGGGATCGTCTTCGTCTACCTCGTCCTCAACAAGCCGTCGGTTTCGCCCGACAGCTGGATCTACCTCCCGGAGAAGCATCTCACCGTCCACAGGATCAGCGAATTCCGGAACTTCTCCCCCCGCAACGCCCCGCCGGGCAAGACCATGATCTGCACGGAGATCACCTGCAGGAAGGGGGACGACGTGTGGAACATGGACGCAGAGAGCGCGATCCAGGTGGCCGTAAAGGACATGGAGACCGTGGGGCTGGTGAAGAAGGAGGATGTGCTGGACGGGTTCGTGCGGAAGATGACCCACGCCTACCCGGTCTACGACCTCCATTACAAGGAAAACCTGGCACCCCTCCGGGCCTTCCTGGCGGGCCTGGAAAACCTGGAGACCGGCGGGCGCCAGGGGCTGTTCCGCTACAACAACATGGACCAGTCCGTGGAGATGGGGCGGCGGATGGCCTGGGCCTACCTGGAAGGCAGGGACGCGGGCCACGCCGACGTAGCCACGGGCAAGGAGTATTTCGGATGAGGGCGGATCGCCTGGAAGAGGTGCCATCCTGCGCCCTCTGCGGAACCGGGGAGAGGTCCACCCTCTTCACGGAAGAGCCCTTCTCCGTGGTCCGGTGCTCCAACTGCGGCCTCGTATACGTCACGCCCAGGCTTCCCCCGGGGGTCCTTCTGGAAGAGATCTACGACGAGAGCTACTGGAAGAGCGACTCCCCCAAGGTGCGGGGATACGCGGATTATTCGGCGGAACGTGATTTCTACGTCCGGACCTTCCGCATCCGGAACCGTTTCGTCCGCTCCTTCGCATCCCCGCCGGGAAAGGTTCTGGACGTGGGGTGCGCCGCCGGTTTCTTCCTCGCCGTGGCCCGCGAGGACGGGTGGGAATGCGCCGGCGTGGAGCCCTCGGCCCCCATCGCGGAGACGGCGCGGAAGAACCTGCCGGGGGTGGAGATCTTCACGGGCCTTCTGGAGGACGCCCCGTTCGAGAAGGAGAGCTTCGACCTGGTCACCCTCTGGGACGTGGTGGAGCACACCCCCGACCCGGTCTCCTTTCTCCGGGCCGCTTCCGCCATGGTGAAGCCCGGCGGCGTCCTTGTCCTGGAGACCCAGAACGTGGACAGTCTCTTCGCGAGAATCCTCGGGAGGAAGTGGCAGCACTACAAGCATGCCGAACATCTCTACCACTTCTCCCCCCACACCCTGAGAAGGCTCCTGGAAAAAGAAGCGGGCCTGGCCGTCCTCGCCATGACGAGCCGCTACGGGGGGAAGCTCGTCTCACCGGCCTTCGTCGCCGAACGTGCCGGGCGGATCCATCCCGTTCTCTCGGGGCTCCTCTCTCCCCTTTCGGCCATGAAACGCACGGCCTTCTACATCAACCTCTTCGACGAACTCGTTGCGGCCTGCAGGAAGCCCGGCGGAGGAGGGGGCGAATGACCCGCGACGAAAGAATGGAAGAAACGGTCTACCGCCAGTTCTACGAGCTGGAGGAGAGCCACTTCTGGTTCATCGGCAGGAGGAAGATCTTCTTCCACCTGCTGGACCGCCTCGTCGTGAAAGGAAGGACCGGCCTGACCATCCTGGAGATCGGGTGCGGCGCCGGAGGATTCCTGAATCGCCTCTCCGAATACGGAAACGTGATCGGAATGGACATCGCCCACGACTGGATCAAGGTCTGCCGGAGCAGGGGCGCCAGGAACGTAATCACCGCCTCGGGCTACGCCCTGCCCTTCAGGAACGGCTCCACCGACCTGGTGGCGCTCTTCGACACCCTAGAGCACATTCCCGACGACCGGAAAGTCCTGGAGGAGAGTTTCCGCGTTTTGCGCCCTGGGGGACACATCTTCATCTCCGTCCCGGCCCACCAATGGCTCTACTCCCTCAACGACAAGGTCTCCCACCACCAGAGGCGCTACTCCAGGCCGGAGCTGGACGAAAAGCTCCGGGACGCCGGGTTCCACGTGGTCAAGTCCACCTATATCAACGCATTTCTTTTCCCCATGATCCTCCCCGTGCTCCTGGTCAAGAAATTCAAGGAACGCTTCTTCTCCCCTCCCGACGACCAGACCACCAACCTGACCCACCGGTTCATCCCCCCCGTCAACGCCGCCTTCGCCTTGATCTTCTCCTCGGAACGCTTCCTCCTGGACAAGATCTCCTTTCCCGTGGGGCACTCCCTGGTCGGCATCGGGAGAAAGGACGCACCTTCATGAATCATCCGTGTTGACCCGGGGCTTTCCTCGGTGAAAAAAGGAGGGATAATTTCCTTCTCATTGGAAAAGGATCGTTCACCCTGC
>JALUZX010000378.1 GCA_027011425.1 Planctomycetota bacterium | reverse complement strand
AGATGGCCTGCTGGTCCTCGAAGCTCGGGGGATGCCTGTGGATGGGCCAGCGCTCCCCGGTCTCCACGGGCCCCAGGATCTCGCCGGTCCTAGGGTGGGCCACGCCCTCCTCCAGGGGCCGCCCCAGGAGGTCGAAGAGCCGGCCCATGGTCTCCTTGCCCACGGGGACCGTAATGGATTGCCCCGTGTCCACGGCCTCCATGCCCCGGACCAGGCCGTCCGTGGAAGCCATGGCCACGCAACGCACCGTGTCGTCCCCCAGGTGCTGGGCCACCTCCAGGACGAGATCGATCTTCTTTTCCTCGTCCTTGATCGTCACGGCGTTGAAGATGGCCGGCAGGTGCCCCTCCGCGAAGCGGACGTCCACGACGGGACCGAAGACCTGCAGGACCTTTCCGATGTGATTGTTTTCGCCTGTCACTTTACTCGTTCTCCCGATATCCCGTCAGCGGAGCGCCTCGGCCCCGCCCACGATATCCAGAAGCTCCTTGGTAATGGACTCCTGCCGCGCCCGGTTGTAGGTGCGGATCAAGGCCGCCCGCATGTCCCCCGCCGCGTCGGTGGCGTTCTTCATGGAGACCCGGCGGCTCGCGTATTCCGAGGTGAGAGATTCCGCCATGGCGTGGAAGACCTGGACCTCCAGGAACCTGGGCAGCAGGGCCGAGAGGATCTCCCTGGGCCCGGGCTCCAGGATGTAGTCCGTCTCTTCCGCCTCCTCCCCGGCTCCCAGGTCCTCGGGATCCAGGGGAAGCAGGCCCTCCACGGTGGGCTGGTAACGGACCATGGAAAGAAAGAGGGTATAGACGATCCGCACGTGGGCCGTCTCGCCCGAGAGGAAATCCTCCACCAGGACGGAGGCGACCCGCCGGGCCGCCTTGAAGTCCGCCTTCTCAAGGGGCGGGTCCTGGAACCAGGCCTTCACCCGGTAGCCCTTCTTGCGGAGCCAGGAGGCCCCCTTGCGGCCGATGACGTAGAAGAGGGGCTCCCGCTCCTCCTCTTGCAGGTGCCTCTCCAGGAGGTGGAGGATGTTGGTGTTGTAGGCCCCGCAGAGCCCCCGGTCGGAAGTGACGAGCAGGATGCCCGCCTTTCCCTCCCGGCCCCCGCCGAAGAGTTCCTGGCCCTCCCTTGCCTCGGGGGAGGCGGAGAGCCGGGCCACGAGCGAGCGGATGGAGCGGGCGTAGGGGTGGATGGACTCGGCCCTGGCCTGGAACCTGCGGAGCTTGGTGGTGGCCACCATCTCCATGGCCCTTGTGATCTGCCGGATGTTCTGGACCGACTTGATCCGGCCTTTGAGTTCCCTGACGTTGGCCATGGCCTAGCTCAATGCCCCTCTTCCGTCTTGCCGTAACCCTCTTTTTCCTTGCACTCCAGGACGGCCTTGTCCAGGGCCGACTGGATCTCGTCGGTCCACTTGCCCTCGGTCCTGAGTTTCTCCAGGGTCTCGGCGTAATGCTCCCTGAGGAAGGCCACGTAGGCCTTCTCGAACTCCTGGATCCTGGCAGTTGGAAGGTCGTCCAGGGCCCCCGAGGTCCCGGCGTAGATCACGGCGATCTGTTCCTCAACGGGAACGGGCTGGAACTGGCCCTGCTTCAGGAGTTCCACGAGCTTCTCGCCCCGGTTGAGCAACTGCTGGGTGGCCTTGTCCAGGTCGGAGCCGAACTGGGCGAAGGCGGCGAGTTCCCTGTATTGGGCCAGGTTGATCCGGAGCCCGCCTGCCACCTTCTTCATGGCCGGGACCTGGGCGGAGCCTCCCACGCGGGAGACGGAGATGCCCACGTTCACGCCGGGGCGGACGCCGGCGTTGAAGAGCCCCGACTCCAGGAAGATCTGGCCGTCGGTGATGGAGATCACGTTGGTGGGGATATAGGCCGAGACATCCCCCTCCTGGGTCTCCACCACGGGAAGGGCCGTGAGCGACCCGCCGCCCTTGGCGTCGGAGAGCTTGGCCGCCCTCTCGAGCAGCCTGGAGTGGAGGTTGAAGATGTCCCCCGGGAAGGCCTCACGCCCCGGCGGGCGCCGGAGCAGGAGCATGACCTGCCTGTAGGCGATGGCCTGCTTGTAGAGATCGTCGTACATGATCACCACGTGCCGCCCCTCGTCCCGGAGCCTCTCCCCCATGGCCGCCCCGGCGTAAGGGGCGATGAACTGCATGGAGGCCTCCTGGGAGGCCGGCGCCGAGACCACGATGGTGTAGTCCATGGCGCCGTATTCGGTGAGCTTCTCCACCACGGACTTCACGGTGGACTGCTTCTGGCCCACGGCCACGTAGATGCAGATCACCTGGTTGGGGTCGTTGGGATCCCCGCCGCCGGTGCTCTTCTGGTTGAGGATGGTGTCCAGAAGAAGGGCCGTCTTCCCCGTCTGGCGGTCGCCGATGATGAGTTCCCGCTGGCCCCGGCCGATGGGGATCATGGAGTCGATGGCCTTGATGCCCGTCTGGAGGGGCTCTTTCACGGGCTGGCGCTCGGGAACGGAAGGCGCGCGCCCTTCGATGGGCCGCAGGTCCTCCTCGGTCCAGGGCACCGGGCCCTTGCCGTCCAGGGGACGCCCCAGGGAGTCCACCACCCGGCCGCAGAGCTGGAGCCCCGTGGGCACGGAGATGATCCGGCCC
>JALUZX010000377.1 GCA_027011425.1 Planctomycetota bacterium | reverse complement strand
GAGATGGGCGCCTGGCTGAAACGCCTCTTCCAGGCCCAGCTCGAAGGCCAGTTCACCACCCTTGAAGAAGGCCTCGCCCTCTTCCGCAAATGGCGGTCCGACTCCCCCCCCTGATCCCGGATTCCGCTCCCCTTGATCGCGGCCTTCCCCAGGTAGAGAAGACTTGCAGTCCCCGAATCATGAACCAAGCAAGGCCTTTGCCGCGCCTGTGAATCCGTGCCCCTTTCAAGAGGGTCGCCGGGCTCAGGCCCGAAAGCAGGGCGTCAGCCCCCCTGTCTCAGGGAAATTCCACCTTTGTTGATCGCCCCCCCGCGAAAGGGAAATCGCCCGCCTTAAAACCAGGACTGAAGGGGAAGACCATTCTTGTCATTTCCGGGAAATTCTTTGCCAAAGTTCCAGAACCACGGGCCTCTTTTCCCCCTTCATGTGCTCCTCCAGGATCTTCCGTCCTTCCTGTCCTCCCAGCTGCGCCAGGCCCGTCAAGGCGTCGTACCAAAAGAGATCCCATTTGGACCTGAGCCTTTTCCCGGCCGCCGTCAACCCCTCTTTCCCGAGATGTTTGATCGCGGGAAGGAGAGCGAGACTCTTCCTGAACGGATCCTTGTCCTTCAAAAGTTCCTTGACCTTCTTCCGCGCCAGGTCCCCGTCCCACCGCAGGAAGGCCTGGACGGCCATGACCTGGACCATGGGCGCGTCGTGGCCGAGGAGGCGGGCCATGAGATCCACCTCTCCAGGTTTTTGATCCTCGGGCACCTTCCTTTTCCAGGCATCCGTTACGGCAACAAGGACCTGGAAAGCGTTCCCCTCCTCCACCATCCGTTCCAGGCTCCACCCATCGGCTTTCTTCTTACGAACCCACCTCTCGGCCTGGGCCCGGGCGAGCTTTCTTACCCTGTGTTCGGCATACTCGGTGTCGTAGAAATCCGGGTCCAGGAAGTATGCCTTGTAGTAGTATTTCAACGCCTTGTCCGGCTTCTTCCTCGCCCGGAGGAGGAACCGACCGGTCCACCCTTGGATTGCCGGCTCCTTGGGCTCAAGCTCGGCGGCCTTCGTGTAGAGCTTCTCCGCCCTGTCCGGATCCTTCCCCTGGACGGCCATGGCGAGATAGAAATGGACCCAGCCGTTGCCTGGATGCTTTGCCAAGGCTTCTTCCAGGAGCTTGACCCTCAAAGGCGAATCCCTGGGCAGCTTCTTGGCCCGGTAGATCATGGCGTCCGCTGAATCCTTGTGAGCCGCCATCCATCGTTCTAAAACGGCGTCCCCCTCTTCCTTCCTCCCTTGCCTGGACAGAACCTCCCGGAGAGCCCGCACGCTCCCGAGGCTTTCCTTGGGATCAATTTCGATAAGCTTTTTCAGCCACGCCTCGGCCTCCTCCCATTCTTTCCGGCTGATGTAGATGTCAGCGATCTTGAAAAGGAGCTTCGGGTCCCTGGGTTTTTTCTTGAGCTTCGCGAAAAGGCGCCTTTCCGCCTCCGGGCTGTTGTCGAAGGGCTCCTCTTCGAAAAAGACCTCCCGGTGCGCCCACCGGAAGGCCTTGCGCTTCCGCGAGAAGACCACCCCCCAGGCGTATTCCAGGACCGAGAAGGCCGAGGCTTCCCTCCCATGAGCAACCAGGGCTTTCGCGAACCTCAGGTGCGCCCTGGGGTCCATGAACTTCCGCGCAAGGTTTTTCCTCAGAACCTTCAACGAAGGCGGGGCCGCAAAACCCACGGAAAAGGAAACAATGGCGAAAAAACAAACTTTGGAAACTCTATCGATCTTCACGTCAGCCACCACACTCGACCATCGGATTACTTCAAGCGTGAAAGAGTGAGAGTATAACTACATACCCCGTAAACAGGCAATGCCCCAGGAATATTTTTGACGCCAAGGACAACCTGCGGCCTTTCCCGGCGGAACCCACGAGGACCCCATAAAGGAAATAAGGGAGAACCAAGAAGAAATAAAAAACGGGAGAATCGAACAGGGAGCCGAAGGCAAAGCAATCCAAGGAATGAACAAACGAAAAAGGAGCCCAAGGGAATGCAGGCAAAACAAAAAACGGAAAGACTTTATAACCTTTTCCGCCAGGCTCTAACCCAAAGATCAGAAAATAAACAAATAGAAAGAAAAAATGGAGAAAAATCCCGGCGCCCATGCCAAGAAATCCCCGAAGCAGGATTACCATGAGTTTGTTGCGCATATGATTTTCAGTTGATTTTCTTTCTACCAAAGCAGCTCCTTTTCAATAGTTCTCTTTGGGTTGTTGCACTATTTACTTTTCTGGAGCCCCCATACGGGGAACCTACCCTCCCCAAAAGGGTGTCCAAGGAAATAGTGCACCTAACCAGGATTCTACTCTTTTTGCCTCCTCAGCAGAATCTGTGGGTCCTTGGAGGGCCCAAAAAGGCGAAAAGTCCCCCGAACAGCCCGCAAAAGGACCCGCTCCCGGCCTTCCAGCCCTTCCCTTGGTTTTGACACCTGAAAACGGGGGGCGGTTGTGCGGCCTATCCAGGGAAGGCAAGGACCCTGAGCCATGGTTTCAGACTAGGCTTTCAAAGATGCTTCCTCCCGGAGAAAACCGTGCCCTTTTCAAGCGGTGCGCAAGGCAAAGGCCCCAAACCGGCCCGGTC
>JALUZX010000376.1 GCA_027011425.1 Planctomycetota bacterium | reverse complement strand
TCCCCCCTCCCTGCCCAGGGCGGCGGCCACGCCGGGGCGGAAGGTTGTCGCCACCTTGCACGACGCCGTCACCGTGGCCACGGCGGTCTACGACTACAGGGCCCACGAGAAGCTCCTTTTCACCGACGGGTTCCAGGCCGCCGCCCTGGGCAGGGAGGGGGGATACATGCGTCTTCTGGCCCACCTTCCCCTCCTGCTCCATCCCTCGCCCAAACGGGCGGTCCTGGTGGCGCTGGGCACGGGAACCACCCTCCAGTCGCTTTGCCTCCACAAGGAGCTTTCCCGGGTCGACGCCGTGGAGATCTCGCCCGCCGTGGTGAGCCTCACCAGGTGGTTCCCGGGGCCTGGATCCTCTCCTCCGGACCGGGGGCTCAGCTTTTCCTTCCGGGGGGGGGACCCGCGGGTGCGCCTCCACGTCCAGGACGGCAGGCTCTTTCTCCGGGACCTGGCGGCCGCCCGGATCCGCGGAGGAGCCCCGGGGGCGGACGTGATCACCCAGGAACCCCTTCTTCCGTATACGCCGGCGGCCCTGCCATTCTACACCCTCGAGTTCTACCGGATCGTCCGGGAGTCCCTGGCGCCGGGAGGGCTCTTCGTCCAGTGGATCCCCCTCGGGTCCACGCCCCCGGAGATGACCCGGGTCCTGGCGGCGACCATGGCCCGGGTCTTTCCCAAGGTCTCCCTCTGGGTCTTCAACAATTCCGCCCTTCTTCTTGGGAGCCTGGTGGACAGGCGTCCCGATCCGGCCCGGTTCCGGGAGGCCTTCATGGAGGAGGGCGTGGCCGAGGACCTGCGTCGGGCCGGGGCGGCCCGGGCCGAGGACCTGCTGGCGGGATTCGTGACGGAAAACCGTAAAGCCCTGCTCGGCGCTCCCCCGCTCCGGGACGACCGGCCTTTCCTGGAGCGTTTTTCCCGGCCTTCGGGGGCGGAGATCCTGGAATGGTTCCCCCGGGCCCTGGCCTGGCTGAAGGGCCTGGAGGGGAAGGAGAGGCCTTTTTTTCTATCTCCCTCCCTTTTCAAGGCCCGGCGCCTCTACCTGGCGGGGCTTGGGCTCGCGGCCCGGGAGAGGAGGGTCTCCTTTCTTGGGACGAGACCCGGGGAGGCAAAAGCGGGGGACCGCTTCCTGGAGGCTCTCCGGGAGGAGCCTCTCTTCCGGGCGGCCTGGAGGAGCTTGCGGGCCTACCGGGCCGAGAGGGCGGCCCTCCTGGGGGAGGCCGCCCTGGTGTCGGGGGATTTTCCCAAAGCGGCGGCCTTCCTGGAGCGGTCCCTGGAGTGGAACCCGGGAGACGCCTGGAGGCGGATTCTCCTGGCTTCCGCCCAGGAGGGGCTCGGGGAGGAGGGAAGAGCCTGGAACTCCCTGAAGGAGGCGGACTGGTGGTGGCCGGGGATCTTGAAGTCCAGGCTTTTCCGGGGGGCCCTCCGGGGGAAGCTCCTGGCTCCCCTGGTCCGTTCCCTGGGGAAGAGGCTTTCCCTTTTGGAAGAAGGCGCCGGGGGAGGGGCTTTGGGGCCTTTCCGTCCCAAGGAACTGGTTCTTTTCGGGGGCCCCGGGAAAAGGAAACTCCTCCTCGACCTGGCCCGGGCCTTTCCCGAGGACTTCACGGGCGCCCTCCTGGCGGGACTTCGTGTGGGAGGGGCGGCAAGGATGCGGGCCCTCCAGGCGGCGATCCTTCTGGAGGACCCCTTCCTCGCCCGGGAAGCGGCCCGGGAGATCGGGGGGTATGCCCCGGCGGAACGGGCCCGGGCGGCCCTTCTTTTTGCGGTGACTCCTTACTGGCCCGGGAAGATCCTGGAACGGCTGGCCCGGGACCCCGAGCCCCGGGTGCGGTCCGCCTTGGCCTCGGCCCTGGCCCGGGCGGAGAATGCCTCCCTGGCCCTGGAGATCCTCCTGGTGCTTCTGGAAGATGCGTCTCTCTCCGTCCGTCAGGCGGCGGCCCTTTCGGTGAAGACCTTGTTGGGAGGGTTGATGGGCTACGATCCCGCCGGGGACGAGGAGGAGAGGGCGGCGGCCCTGGACAGGATCCGGGCCCGCGTGAGGAAGGCATCACCCGGGCCGAAGGGATCCGGAAGAAAGTAAGTCCACCGAAAGAAGGGAGTGATTCCCATGCATGAAATTTCCCTGGAAGACCTGGCGCGGAAGGTAGGGGGCACGGTCAGGGACGGGGAGGGCGTCCTGGTCCGGGGCGTGGCCGCCCTCGAGGAGGCCGGCCCGGGCATTCTCTCTTTTTTCGGGGACCCCAAGCTGGCGGAGAAGGTGAAGGGCTCCCGTGCGGGGGCTCTGGTGGTCCCCGAGGGAAGCGGGTTGTGGAAGGGCCCGAGGATCGAGAGCCCCGATCCCTATCTCTCCTTTGCGCGGGCCGTGGCCTTCTTTCATCCTCCTTACCGGGTGGAGGAGCACAGGGTCCACCCCTCGGCGGTGGTGGCGCCCGGCGCGGTCCTGGAAGAGCCCGTGGAGATCGGGCCTTTCGTGGTGGTGGAAGAGGGGGCCCGGATCGGGGGCGGGTCCTTGGTGGAGGCCGGATGTTACGTGGGAGAGGATTGCCGCGTCGGGAGGAATTGCCGGCTTCATCCAAGGGTGGTCCTCTACCATGCCACCGAGATCGGGGACCGGGTGGAGA
>JALUZX010000375.1 GCA_027011425.1 Planctomycetota bacterium | reverse complement strand
TTTCCCTCCTGCGGAACTCCGCCTGGACCCTCCCTTCCAGCAGTTTCCCATCGATCCTGCCTTGGAGGGAAAAGGTCCGGATCCTTTCTTTGACAGGGGTATCGGGGGTCCAGGTTTCCGCTATGAGATTCTTGGCTTTGAGGGAAAAACGGGCCTTCGGTCGGAGGAGGCTTCCTTGGAAGTCGACGGCGCCCCGGAGTCTTCCCGACAACCTGGGGAGGGAGGGCGTTCCCCGCGGGTAGGGGGGAAGGAACCCATGGAAGGCGGCATGGACGGAGAGGGGATCGGAAAGCGAGGTCTTCCAGTTCAAGACCGGTCCCGCCTTGGAAAGCCTGAGGGGCAGGCTTCCTTTCCCGAACCACCGAATCTCCATGGGGAAGGGCCCCGAGACCTTTCCCCGGGCCCGGATTTTTCCCTCTTTCCAGACCATGTCGGCGAACCCCTCCAGGTTTTTCCACCTTGGAGGGATCTTCCGGGAAGACAGGGAGTCCAGGCTCAATTCCTTTCCCCAGGCGCGCAACGCCAGGACAGGTGAGGCCGAGGAGCCGCCCAGGAAGAAACAGGCTCCGGCCTTTCCCTGGAAAGGTTTTCCTGGAAGGCTGGATCCGTGAATCCCCGCCGCCAGGCCCAGCAACCGGAGGGTTCCTCCTTTGGAGAGCCGGGGAAGTCGTCCTTCCAGGAGGGATGTCCAGGCAAGGGGGAGAGATCCCCGCACGCGCACACTCCGGGCTTGTTTCAGGTTTCTGCCTGTGAACTCCAGGAGGGAAACCCTTTTCCCGGATTCTTCCATGCGGGCCTCCAGGATGGGGGCCCCCGCTTCTCCCCCGCGAAAAACCAGGCGCCCTCCCCTGGATGTGAGGCGCCCTTCGAACTGGAGGGGAGAGGCGCCGGGATCCAGGGAGAATCCCGGGATTTCCAGGATGGAGCGAAGTCGGGGGAAGGAGGCGAATGGGATCTTGGAAGGGATTAGGCGCCCGGCCGCGGAAAAGGTGTCTCCCTCCCTCCTGGGAGGAAGGGCCCCCTGGAGGGAACACTCCAGCCCGGCACCCGCCACCTTCAGAGGGGGGAGATGCAGAGATTTCCCTTCCAGGGAAAGGGCGCCCCGGGCCGTCACATGGAAGGGATGACCCTCGAAAACGCCCAGGAGCCTACGGGGAAGAAGGAGAAAGCCCCTTTCCCAGGAAAGGTCCAGAGCGGCCTCGGCTTGGAGACGCGGAAGGCCGGATCCGGGGAGGGGATCCAGGCGGAGGCCTCCCTCCAGGGAAGCGATCCCGGAAAGGCCTCGGCCCCGGAGGAGGAAGGAGAGGGTGGCTCTTTCTTCCCGGCCCATGAAGGACCAGGGGGCCAGGTTCGTCCCCTGGAGGCGGCCCCGCCACCGCGGACCGGCGGCGGAAAAGCGGATTTCCCCACTCCCCCGGATTCCCCCTTTCCCGAGGGAGGCCCGCAACCGCCGGATCCGCACCAGGGCGCCTTCCTCCAGCTCCGCCCGGGCCTCCAGGTTCCGGATCTCCCGAAACCCGGGCAGGACCAGGCTCGTCATGGAAAGATCCAGGTTCCCCCAGTCGGGCCGGACTCCGGAGCCGGAGACATGCAGGAGAAAGGTCCCTTTCCCGGAGGGGAGAGATGGCTCCCGGCGGCCCGGGAGGCGGGGGGATCCATGGAGCTTTCCCTCCAGGCGCCCTCTCCATTTCCCCCTGGGGGAAAAAGTCCCCTTCCCCTGGATTTCGAGCCCGGGCGCAGCCAGGGAGAGCTTGGAGAAGGAGAAACCGCCCCGGTCGTAGGTTCCGGCGAGACTCCCCGAATGGAGGAGATCCCCGCCCTCTCCACTCAGGGCGAGGTCCCACCTCCCCCGGCTCGATTCCAGTGCGTCCAGAAGGAGCAAACCTCGAAGGGAGAGGCGGTCGATCTTCCGGAAGAGCCGGGGGGCTTTTTGGGGAAAAAGAAAGGAGATGGCTTCGAACTCGATATTCCTTCCTTTCACCTGGAAGGAGAGTTTTCCGGGATTCACCCTCCCCAGAAATTCCACTTCCCCAAGGGGGTGAGCCAAGCCTCCCCGGAAGGCCAGGTTTCCGGGGAAGCGGGAGAAATCCACCCGGGCCTGGGAAAGGGTCCCCCGGGCCACACTTCCACGAATGTCCTCGAGGACGGCGCCTTTCCTCGTGAACCGGAGTCGCAAGGCCCCCTTTTCCGTCCAAGGGGTGGGCAAGGAAAATTTCCGCGCCACCATGGTGCAGGCCCCTTTGGGGTCCATGCGGAACCGCCCATCTTCAAGGTGGAAGCTCTTGCCTTCCAAGTGGAGGTCGAACTCCAGGATGGATGCCTCCACCAGGGGGGCCAGTTTCCAAAGGAAGGCAGGAACGGGCCTGGTTGGAGAGGAGGGGGGGGAAGGCAGGCCTTTTCCCTGGTCCAGGTCGATGTGGAGAACCAGTCCTCCCAGGCGGATCCTCCGGATCCAGGTGGGGCGCCCCAACAGGAGATCCCAGGGAGCATAGGAAACCCGGATTCCCTGAAGGTCGAGGCGCCGGAGAACTCTCCCGGGTTGAGGGGCGCCCGATTGGATTCCTTGGATTTCCACTCCTGTGATCCAGGACCCGGAAAGGGACCGGATCGTCAAGGGGATGTGAAGTTCACGGGAGAGGGTTTCCCCCAGGTAGGACTTGAGGATCCCGGAGAAAAGGGGATTCCTGAAAAGATAGACAAGGAGGATCGAGAGAAGGAGGAATCCAAGGGCCCGGAGGGTTCGTCTCCCCCTTTTCCGTTTTTTCTTTCCCTCCCCCGGAGGCGGAGGGAGCGCCCCTTTTCGGTCGTCCACCTTGCCTCCTGACAGGTCTCCCCGGCGGGAGGGCGTTCAGGGCCGGGGTGTGGTGGGGATCTCGTCCAGGGAACAGCGGGGATTCAATGCGCCCCGCTTTACCAGGGTGGAATGATACCGGGTGACCTTGAAGGCGCGGAGGAGAAGGTCGAGGACTTGCTCCGGTTGGAAGGGGCGGCAGGAGAAGGCGTCGAAATAAGCCCTTCCCTGGTGGGGGTAGGTGTGGATCGAGATGTGGCTTTCGGCGATCACGATGAACCCCGTGATGCCCGCTTCGGGATCCATGGGGTCTCCCCCCGGATTGTAAGGGAAGGCGATGGGGGGGGTGAGCTTCTTCATTCCGATCCTGTCGGGAAGCTCGTCGAGAAAAGAAGAAACCTTGGCGAGGTTACCAAGGGCGCCGCGGTCCGCCCTGAGAATGTCCACCATGAGGTGGGGTCCGTAGTAGTCTTTGTTCAATTCATTCGCCTCCGATGGTTTGGCTAAGTGAAGGTTCCTCGACAGGGTCTGCCGGCATCCATGGCCGTGCCGCACATAAAGACTCCCTCGCATGCGCCGAATGAGGCCGCCGCCTCACCGGCTGGACCCCTCCCCTTGCCTGGATCCGCGTCCGACCCTGGACGGCTCGGGGAGGGTGGTTGCACCCGGGAAAGAGAAAGGGAAAAGGGCCGGTGTTTCAACGGGGGAATTGGATTTTTTTGAAAGAGGGGTGGAAAAAACGCCCCGGGCCGAGGCTCCGGGGCGTTTCCAGGCTGCCGGGATGAAGGCCGATCTCAGCGACGGCCCTTCTTCTTGGGGCGTCCCCTCTTCTTCTTCTTGGTGGTCTTCTTGGCGGCCTTCTTCTTGGTCTTGTAGCCGCGGCGGCGCTGGGCGTTGGCTTTCAGCTCCTCCTGCATGGCGGCGGCGAGTTTCCTCTCCTCGGCGGGAGTGATCTTGCCGGCCTTGCCGCGGACCTTCTCCCGGGCCGTCCAACGGTCGTTGGGCGTGGGCACCAGGGGGGCCTTGTCGTCGAGGAGCCAGGTGGGGGTCACGTTGTAGAACTGGCAGAGCTTGAGAAGGATGTCCAGGGAAGGCATGGAGGACCCCTGCTCCAGGTTGGAGAGGGTGGCCTGCCGGATCGCCAACTGGGTGGCGACCTTCTTCTGGGTCATCTTCTTCTCGCGCGTCCTGAGGTAGTAGAGCTTCAGGCAGAACTTCTGGTTCTTGTTCATTTCCGACCTCTTGTTGTCTATGCCTTGGAAAAAGGTTTACCTCCGGAACGGGGGCGTAGTCCCGATCCGGGGGAGCCGGTTACGCAACCGGCCCGGAGAAATCAGGCTCCGATCCCTCCCCGGCAGCCTTGAACCAGGTAGAGCCTCGGCGGCTCTTTCCAAGAGGGATCGGGGGGAACCCGGCACAAGCATTCCTTTCGTTTTCCATACATCCCCGGGAAAAGGGCCCTCTCCGCATGGAATCAAGGACCTTATCCCTCGGCCCCGGCCCCACCGGATGTCCATTTCCTTTCCGCCGTGGAGCCGGCCTTGATTCTTTTCGAAAGGATCCAACCGCCCGGACGCGCGCCTTCGATCGCCCATGTCGGGCCGGCGCATCGTCCACATGGTCATCAAATAGTGAATACAATCGGACAGTCAAGGGAAAAAATTAATTTTTTTTCCCCTCTTCCACCCTGGGCATTCGCCGTTTTCCCCTTTCCGGGTGAAGGGGAGGAACACTCCGCGGGGGTTTTGGGCCGTATCCCCGGGGGGATTGCCCCCCTTCGGGGAATCAACGCACGGTCTGGGCGTCCCGGGCGCAACGGAACCCGAGGAATGTAAATTTTTCCCCCGGCGAGGCCATCTGCCTGGCGCTGGATCGAAGTTCCCCTTCCGAAGAGCACCAGGATCCTCCACGAATCACCTTGCCCAGCCCGAAAGGAGGTCCTTGGGGGTCCCGGATGATTCCGCCCCTCTCCGCCAAGGTCGTATACCAGGATTCACGGAACCAATCGCGGCACCATTCCGCAACGTTTCCCGCCATCTGGAGCAATCCCCAGGGGGTTTTCCCCCTTTCTTTCGCTCCCGCCGGTTGCAGCCAGAACCGCCAGTCCTTTTCCTTCAACCTGAGGGGAGGAGTGGGATCGTAGTTGGCGAGAGACGTATCGGGAGGCCTTTTGCCCCAGGGCCAGGGCCCCACGGAATGTCCGTCAACCGGGGATTTGGCGCAATATTCCCACTCCGCCTCGGTCAGAAGGCGGAGGCCCGCCCATTCGCAGTAGGCCCGGGCGTCCTTCCAGGATACGCATACCACGGGGAATTCGAGTAGTTCCACGGGGCACCGCTTTCCTCCCCAGTACGGGGGTGGCGTATGGCCCGTGGAGGCTACAAACATCTGGTAACGCGCGTTGGTGACCTCCGTCCGTCCCACGTAGAACGGCTTGGTGATTTCCACGACCAAGGCGCTCTTGTCCTGCCCCCGGGGCTTTTCGTCGGGGTCCCCCGTTCCCGCCTCGTCTCCAAAGATCATCTTTCCGGAAGGGACCAGGACCATGGTTTGGCCGTCGATTACGTTCCGGATCGCCTTGGGAAGCGCTCTTCCTCGTTCGAAATCCGGAAAAAACGCGGTTTCCGGTTTGTTTTGGGGGGATCCAGGGAAGGGATAAGGTTCCCAGGTCTTTCTCCCCGTGGAGACCAGGCGGTTTCTGAGCCTGTCTCCCGCCAAACGGGCCCGGAGGATTTCCCCTTCACCCTCGATTTCCGCCAAGGCAGTCATGGCCCTGGAGACCTCGTCCAGGTGGGAGAGTGCGGTTTCCGCCCGGGCCAGGGCCTTGGCGGAAAGCCCGGCCGAGGCTTGGGCCTCTTTACCGGCCCGGGAAGCCTCCCGGAGAGCTTTTTTCAAATCCTCTCCGGCCTTTTCCAGGTTTCCGACGCGGGCCTCGAAAGAGGACATCCAGGCCATGGCCTTCCGGAGGTCGTCCTGGAGGGTTTTCCCCCGGGCCGAAAGTTTCTTCAACCTGGCGGCTACCTCCTCCTGGAGCTTTTTCGCCTCCCTGGCCTTCTTCTCCGCCTCGGCCAGGAGCCCTCCCGTCAACCTCGCCCCTTTGAGCTGGGCCTCCAACTTTCCTTTCAGCTCTTGCGCCCCCTGGATTCCGTTCCAGGCCACAAGGAGCCCGACGATCCCAAGGAAGACCAGCAGAAGACCCGCCGCCGGAAAGATGCCCCCCCCGTGGGAGGGGAGATGGACCGGTTCGGGAGGAGGAGGCGCAGGCTGGTGGATCGGTTCTTCCCCTTCAGAAACCCGGGAGTAGAGGGCCTCTTTCCCTGCTTCCTCTTCCAGGGTGAATTCCTCCTCCGGAAGAGAGGCCTCCCCTGGGTCCTCCCCTTCCCCTTTCCCGGGAATGGAGGGAAAGATTTCCGGGGCCTCGATCTTGTGGACCACTACGGAAGGCATGGGGGGAGGCGGCAGGCCTGGATCCCGGGCGGTTTCTTCCAGGGCTTTTTTCAGATCCAGAGTCACCCTTTCGAGGATACGCTCCAGGCGCTTCAACTCCCGATTCGTACCCTCCACGCGCGCCTCACCGGTGGAGCTTCCCTCCTGCCCCTTTTCTTCCGGGCCTTCCCGGAAGAGTTGAGGTTCCGGGACTCCCAAGGGGGCGCCCGAGACGCTCCCGGCACTGTCCGAATGGCCCTTCTTCCCCACGGCCCCATTCCATCCCGGGGGCTTCCTGGACACAGGCCTGCCCGGGGCGCCCCCTTTTCCCCCAGGTTCCGTCCCCTTCATCGGAAGAAGGGGACGGGTTCCTTGATCATGGGAGGGCGGCCCGCACCCGGGAGAGATACTCCGTCAGGAGATGCCACTGTTTGTGGAGGTCGTATTCCCGAACCCCGAGGGGTTTCTTGAAGTAGATGGAGAGCCAGGTCATGCGTCCGGAATCGCCCATGGCACCGGCCAGATCGGCCATCCGGACCATGTCGAGGACCAGGGGGGCGGCCAGGATCGAGTCGCATCCGTGCCAGGAGAACTGCATGTACATCTGGAAGTCCAGGAACCCCTTGAAATGGATGAAGTCCCAGGCGGTCTTCCTGTCTCCCAGGGAGGGGACGTAATCGATCCCCACGTGGGTGTGGAGAGGATACCCGAGGATTCCCGGCAGGAGGGCGTCCTTGGTCGCCACTTTGGCCTTCCTGTTGCTCTCGTTGGAGAGCACCGCCCCGTCCCGGTCTCCCAGGATGTTGTATCCCTCCCAGGAGAGAACCTGGAGGTTCCTGTATTTGAACATGGGCGCCAGGGCGGATTTGACCAGGGTCTCGCCGGTCTTTCCGTCGTTTCCGAAGTAGGGAACCCCTCTTTCCCGGGCAAGTTCTTCCAGGGCCGGGGCGAGGGCTCCGCGGCTGGGTGTGAAATTGATAAAAGGGAAGCCCAGGTCCAGGGCGGCCCAGGCGTAGAGGGTGGAAGGCGCCAGGCGGGGAGGCTTCCTGGAGGAAAGGGCCTTCTTCAGGGACTTCCATGTTTTCAGGCAGGCCGGGAGAGGGCCGGCCGGTTCGGTGGAAGCCAGGTTGACGACCACCATCCTGCGGGTCCTCTTCCGCCGGGCGAAAGCGGCCATGTCCTCCCGGATACGTTCCATGTTTTCCACGGGATGGGGCGAGCGGAGCAGGTTGGGGCCGGAGCAGACTCTTTCGATGGCCTTTCCGGCGCCCACCAAGGTGCCCGGGCGGATTTCCTTGTCGATGCGAAGGAGCCGGGGTTTCAAGGCCTTCAGAACATGGAGGGGGATGGTGCCGTTTTCCTCCTGGATCTCCCGGGCCGCGTCGTAGAGGGTCCCCGGCCTGGTCTCGTGGCCGCCGAAGACCATCTCTCCCAGCGAAGCCAGGGGAATCCCCTTGAAGAGATCGGTTTCTGTAAGAAGACCCGTGCCGGAGGCCAGGTTCCGGGCGATGGCGTGGCATCCCACGATCACCGTCGTTGCCAGCCCTCCCCGGGCCCCGACGAGCCAGACTCCAAGGGGGCTCTTGGTTTTTTTCCCGGCCTTTTTTTCTGCTTTTCTTTTTTCGGCCATTTTCACCGGACCTTTCGAGAGTGTTCTCCCCTTTTGTTCCACCGGCGCTTTTCGGGGAAGCCCTTGGAACGAAAGACGGGGTTTCCTGGATCACAATGCCTCAAAGGGGCGGGAACTTCACCCCCCTGCGCACTTGCCCACCCGGGTTTCCCATCGCTAGGATTCCTCCATGCGTTCGCCTCTCGTCTACTGCGGCCCCATGTGGGGAGGGAAGACCGAGTCCCTCGTGTCCCGCCTGAACCGTGCCCGGATCCAAGGGGTTCGGGTGCGGGCCTTCACGCCGGCCGCCAACGAGAGGGACGCCCCCGGGGGATACATCCGGACCCATTCGGGGGCCCTTTTCCCCGCCCAAGTGGTGGAAAGGGGGGAAGAACTCCTCGAGAAGGCGGGAGACGCACAGGTCGTGGGCCTGGACGAGTTCTTCATGCTTCCCGGCGCCTTGGCGGCCGTGAGGGAATTGAACGACCGGGGGGTGAAGGTCGTGGTGGCCACCCTGGACTTGGACTCGGAGGGGCGGGTCTGGGAGGAAGTGGGGGAACTCCTGGCCATGGCTGAGGAGGTGGTCAAGTGCCCGGCGGTCTGCCAGGTGTGCAAGAAGGACGCCTATTACACCTTCCGGAAGGCCACGGCCCCGAAGACCCGGGTCCTGGCCGGGTCCAGGGAATACTACGAACCCCGGTGCAGGAAGTGCTGGGTCGAGGGGCAGGAAGCGAAGCGGGCCGTCGAGGGCAAGGGATCCCTCTTCGGAGGGATCCTCGGGGAGGGCCGGTGAAAGGGAGATCCCTTCTCCTGGGTTTCCTCTTCCTGGTCTGTCTGGTTCCCCTGGCCCTCACCATCCGTCCTTACTTCAAGTTGGGCCACGACGCGGCCACGTATGCGATCCTGGCCCGGAATCTCGCCTCGGGACAGGGGTATACCTACCAGGGGTTTCCCCACGTCAAGTACCCGCCCGGCTTCCCCGCCCTTCTCTCCCTGGTCTTCGCCGCCCGGGGAAAGGATTTTTTCGCTCTCAGGGCTTTCATGGCCCTCCTGGCGGCCTGTTCCCTCCTGGCGGCCTGGCGCTTTTCCGCCGCCCGCCACGGGGAGCGGATCGGCGCGGCGGTCCTGGCCTCCCTCGGGGCGTCGGCCGTCTTCGTCCGCTACGCGGCCTTCACCTTGACGGACGTGCCCTTCCTCGGGCTCTTCTGCCTGGCGGCCCTTGCTTCGGCCTCCCTGGTCCGGAACCCGGGAAAGAAGAAGGCCCTCCTCGCCGGGGGACTCATGGCCCTTGCCGCTTCTTTCCGCGTCGTGGGGCTTCTCCTCCTTCCCGCCCTGGTCCTGTCC
>JALUZX010000374.1 GCA_027011425.1 Planctomycetota bacterium | reverse complement strand
CTCCATGACCCTCCCCAGGATCTCCCTTCCCCGGGGGGCGTTCTTCTCGAGCCAGGGTCCGATCCGGGCGATCACTTCCCAGACCTTCTCGACACCGTCGAACAAGTCTTTGTAAGCGAAGCCTTCCAAGTCGAAGAAAGAAGAAGGACTGAGCATGGCGCACCTCCGGAGCCATCCTCCAGGATGGCCCCGGCGGGGGCAAGTGAAGAGCAGCCTCTTCGATTGCCCTGCTCCCGTAGGCCCATTAGTCTTCCCCCGATGAAAGCGTCCTGGAAATGAGCGACCACTCCCACATGCCCCTCCCGGGAGAACCCGCCCGGCCCACATGGAAGATCCACGCCGGGATCTTCCTGGTCTCCCTGGCCGTCCTGGCCCTGGAGGTCCTCCAGACCCGGCTGTTCTCCCTGATGCTCTGGCACCACGTGACCTACTTCGTGGTGACCATCACCCTGCTCGGCTTCGCCGCCAGCGGCACGGCCATGGCCATCTTTCCGGGCATCTACAGGGGAAGGGCCTCGGCCAAGGCCTCTCTCTACGCCCTCCTCTTCGCCCTGACCACCTTCCTCTCCCTCCGGCTCCTGGGCTTCCTCCGCCCCCAGACCCTGGGCGGCTCCTGGTCCAGCGTGGACGTGGCGGCCCTCTTCTTCTCCTACTTCTACCTGGTCATTCCCTTCTTCTTCGCCGGCCTCTCCGTCGGGGTGCTCCTCAAGGCCATGACCTCCCGGGCGGGGGCCCTATACGCGGCCAACCTGGCCGGCTCAGGGGTGGGATGCTTTCTTTTCGTCCTGGTCATCACCCCCCTGGGAGGGGCCGCCGTAACCCTGCTCACGGCCTTCATCGCCGCCCTGGGCGCCTGGGCCCTGGCGGGCCACGACGGGGGCAAGACCGTCCGCCGGGTCTCCCTGGGCGGGGCCCTCCTCTTTCTCGGGCTTACGGCGGCGGCCTTTTTCGCCCCCGAATCGGTCCTTCCCGTCCCCGTGGCCAAGAGCAAGCTCCTGGCCCGGGAACTCTCTCTGGGCAAGAAGATCGAACGGACCCTTTGGAGCCCCCTTTGCCGGATCGATGTCCTTCCCGTGGACCCCGACGAAAAGAGGGTCTACCAGGACGGCGACGCCCCCACCACCATCTGGAGCGGCCGGAAGGCCTCCACCTTCCCCTACGACTCCTATTTCTACTCCCTGGGATACCTGGCCCTGAGGGGGACCCGTCCGGACGTGCTCGTCATCGGCCCCGGCGGGGGCATCGACGTGGAAAACGCCCTCCACTACAAGGCCCACAGCATCTACGCCGTGGAGATCAACCCGGTGACCTTGAAAATGGTCCGCCGCGACTACCGGGACTTCTCGGCGAGAGGGCGGAAATATGCGGTCTACGAATTCCCCCAGGTGCGGCCCGTCGCCTCCGAGGGAAGGGCCTGGGTCCGGCGGACGCCTCTCAAGTTCGACCTCATCCAGATGACGGGGACCGACACCTACGCCGCCCTGGCCTCGGGGGCCTACGTCTTCTCCGAGTCCTACCTCTACACCGAGCAGGCCTTCCGGGAATACCTGGAGCACCTGAAAAAAGACGGCCTCGTGGCGGTGCTCCGCTTTCGTTTCGAGCCCGCCCGGGAGAGCCTGAAGCTCGCCTCCATCGCCGCCCGGGCGCTGAAAGACGAGGGGGTCCGCGACCCGGGCTCCCACATCCTGGTGATCAACATCACCATCCCCCTCGCCCCGGCCCAGAAGAAGCTCATCGGCATCGATGAGATGCTCTATGCCGTAACCCTTGTCAAGCGCTCGCCATGGACGGCAGCCCAGGTCGCCCTCTACGAGAAATGGATCCGGGCCGTGGACGGCAAGGGCTTCCGGGCCCGCTTCGGGTTCGCCCCGGCCGCGGGCGGCGGAAAGGCCGCAGGCGACAGGGAATACCTGGACTTCTTCGCCGCCGCGGCGGCGGGCAGGGAAGCCGGGTTCTACGAGCGTTACCCCTACGACGTGGAACCCATCACCGACGACCTTCCTTTCTTCTTCAAGTTCCACAAGTGGTCCAGCCTGCTCGAAGGGAAGGAAAAAGTAGGGAAGCTGGACTACGAGGCCCTGGCGGGAAGGGACCCCATCGGCCTGAAGATCCTCCTCTCCCTTCTGGTCTTCGTGATCCTGGCCGTCCTGGTCCTGGTCATCCTTCCCCTCTTCTTCCTGCCCCGGCGGGGGGGCTCCCCCCAGAAGGGAAGGGTCTTCGTCTATTTCTTCGGGATCGGGCTCGGCTTCATCTTCGCCGAGGTGGCCTCCCTGCAGAGGTTCGTCCTCTTCCTCGGCCACCCCACCTATTCGCTCACGGTGGTCCTCTT
>JALUZX010000373.1 GCA_027011425.1 Planctomycetota bacterium | reverse complement strand
CCTCCTTCCACCCCGTAAGAAAGGCCCGGACGACCCCCCCCGAGGGGCCAAGGATCAGCGCCCGGGCGGGAAGACCCCGGGCCGGACGGGAAGCCTGGGCCCGGGCCACTGCCGGGCACAACCCTAGAAAGGCCCCTTCCAGGGCCAGAACAAGGAAAAGTGCTTTCATCCAACCCTCTTGAAAGCGCCCCGGCTCGAGGGGCCGGGCGCGGAAGAGCGAGTTTCGCCCCCCGGGGGAGGTCCTTGCAAGGGACCTCTCTCTAGCCTGCCACCTTGGCAGCCAGGAAAAGAGCGGGTCCGCCGGCTCTCTGCCACTTTGGCAGAAACCTGGAGAAACCCGGAGGCGCCTGAAGCGCCACACCAGGAAGTCCCTCTTTCAATCTATTGCCATAGAAAGAGTTACGCCTTTCTACCACTTGATCTCCCGCCGATTGGCACCCCATTTGCGAAGGGTGGGGCCTTTCCAAGGGGGTTTCCTCCCCCTCGAAAGCCTCGCCCTGCGAGGCTGGAAACGGACCTCCAATCGAAGAATCTCACCTGGAATCCCCAAGGAGGATGAGATGGCCAAGCAGTTGATCTTCGACGTCCAGGCGAGGGAAGCCATCCGCCAAGGCGTCAACAAACTCGCCCGTGCCGTGATCAGCACCCTGGGCCCCCGGGGCCGGAATGCCGTGCTCGACAAGAGCTGGGGCGGCCCGACGATCACCAAAGACGGGGTGTCTGTGGCGGAAGAAATCGATCTCAAGGACCCCTATGAAAACATGGGCGCCCGCCTGGTCCGGGAGGTGGCGAGCAAGACCAGCGACGTGGCCGGCGACGGAACCACCACGGCCACCCTCCTCGCCTCGGAGATCGTAAACGAGGGGAACAAGTTCCTCACGGCCGGCGCCAATCCGACGGAACTGAACCGGGGCATCCGGAAGGCCGCCGAGAAGGTTCTGGACGAACTCAAAAAGATGGCCCAGCCCGTCCCCGAGGGAGACCTCTCGGCCATCGCCAAGGTGGCTTCCATCGCCGCCAACAACGATCCCTCCGTGGGGAAGATGATCGCCGACGCCCTGGACAAAGTGGGCCGCGACGGGGTGATCACCGTGGAGGAGGGCAAGTCCCGGGAGACCGAGGTGAAGGTCGTGGAAGGGATGCAGTTCGACCGGGGCTACCTGACCCCGCACTTCGCCACGGACCAGGACACCATGGAGTGCAAGCTGGAGAACGCCTTCATCCTCATCCACGAGGACAAGATCTCCAATGTCCGCAAGCTCCTCCCCCTCTTGGAAAAGATCAAGAACGCCGGCAAGCCCCTGCTGATCATCGCCGAGGACGTGGAAGGCGAAGCCTTGGCCACCCTGGTGGTGAACCGCCTTAGGGGAACGATCTCCTGTTGCGCCGTCAAGGCGCCCGGATACGGCGACCGCCGCAAGGCCATGCTCCAGGACATCGCCATCCTCACGGGAGCCAAGAAGCCCCTCTTCAAAGACATGGGGATCGAGCTGGACAAGATCGACATCACCGACCTGGGCCGGGCCAAGAAGGTGACGGTGGACAAGGACAACACCATCATCCTGGAAGGGGCGGGCAACCCGGCCGACGTCTCCGCACGGGCCAAGCAGATCCGAAAGGAGATCGAGGAGACCACCTCCGATTACGACCGTGAGAAACTCCAGGAGCGCCTGGCCAAGCTCACGGGAGGCGTGGCTCAGATCAACGTGGGCGCCCTGACGGAGACGGAACTCAAGGAGAGGAAGGCCCTCGTGGAGGACGCCCTCCACGCCACCCGGGCGGCCATCGAGGAAGGGGTCCTTCCCGGCGGCGGCGTGGCCCTCCTGCGCGCCTCCATGGCACTGGAAGGGCTGAAACTCAGGGGCGACGAGGCTTTCGGGGTCCAGGTCGTCCGGAAGGCCTGCGCCGCCCCCCTGCGCAAGATCGCCGAGAACGCCGGCGAGGACGGGGCCCTGGTGGAAAGGAAGGTCCTCTCCCAGGAGGATCCGCAATACGGATACAACGCCCTCACCAGTCAATACGGAAACATGATCGAATTCGGAGTCATGGATCCCACCAAGGTCACGACTTCCGCCCTGGTCAACGCCGTCTCCGTGGGCACCCTCCTTCTCACCACGGACGCTCTCATCGCGGAGAAGAAGGAGGAGAAGGAAGAGGAAGAATCGGGGGATTACGGCGGAATGGACTATGACTACTGAGTCACCCTTCCCGCGGGAGACAGGCCCGGGAAAGGGAGCGAAGGAAAAAGAAGACGATAGATTTTTCTAGGATAGAGGAGATCACCATGGGAATCAGACCTCTCGACGACCGGATCGTTCTCAAGGTTCTCGACGCGGAGGAAACCACCCCGGGAGGCATCGTCCTTCCCGATACGGCCAAAGAAAAGCCCCAGAAGGGCAAGGTCGAGGCCGTAGGGACGGGAAGGCTCCTGGACAACGGAAAGAGGGTCAAGCCCGACCTTGAGCCGGGCGACGTGGTCCTTTTCGGCAAGTACGCCGGAACGGACGTAAAGATCGGTGACGAGGAATACAAGATCGTCCAGGAAAGGGAAATCCTGGCCAAGATCGAGGAGTAGAACCATGGCCAAGCAGATCATGTTCGACGACCAGGCCAGGAAGAAGATCCTGTCCGGGGTCGACAAGCTTTCCAGGACCGTGAAGATCACCCTCGGGCCCTCGGGCAAGAACGTGATCCTCCAGAAGTCCTTCGGGGGCCCCCAGGTCACCAAGGACGGGGCCACGGTCTCCAAGGAGATCGAGCTGGAGGACCCCTTCGAGAACATGGGGGCAAAAATCCTGAACGAAGTGGCCAAGAAGACCAACGACGCCGCCGGCGACGGAACCACCACGGCCACAGTCCTGGCCGAGGCCCTTCTCAAGGCCGGGGAGAAGCATCTCACCGCCGGGGTGAACCCCATGCACTTGAGGAAGGGGATCGAGAAAGGCGTCGAAGCCGTCTCCAAGGCCCTGGGCGAGCTGGCCCGGAAGGTGGAGAAAAAGGAGGACACCGAGCAGGTGGCCACCATCTCCGCCAACAACGACCCAGAGATCGGCAAGCTTCTGGCCGAAGCGGTGGACCGGGTGGGCAACGAGGGCGTGATCACCGTGGAAGAGGGGCAGGAGATGGAGACCCGCCTCGAGTTCGTCGAGGGCATGCAGTTCGACAAGGGTTACATCTCGCCCTACTTCATCACGGACCCCAAGAACATGACCTGCGAGCTTGAGAACGCCCTTGTCCTCATCGTGGACAAGAAGATCTCCAGCATCCGGGAGTTCATCCCCATCCTGGAAAAGGTCGCCACGGCGGGCAAAGCTCTGCTTGTGGTGGCGGAAGACGTGGAAGGCGAGCCCCTTGCCACGCTGGTCATCAACCGGCTCAAGGGCATCCTGCGCTGTTGCGCCGTCAAGGCCCCGGGCTTCGGGGACCGGCGCAAGGCCATGCTCGAGGACCTGGCGATCCTCACGGGCGGCAAGGTGGTCTCCGAGGACCTGGGCCTGAAGCTGGAGAACATTCAGCTCTCCGACCTGGGGACGGCAAAGAAGGTGATCGTCGAGAAGGACACCTGCACTGTCGTGGAGGGAGCGGGAACGATCGAGAAGATCCAGGCCAGGATCAACCAGATCCGCGCCCAGATCGAGAAGACCACCTCCGACTACGACAGGGAGAAGCTCCAGGAGCGCCTGGCCAAGCTGGTGGGCGGCGTGGCGGTCATCAAGGTGGGGGCCACCACCGAGGCGGAGATGAAGGAGAAGAAGGCCCGTGTCGAGGACGCCCTCAACTCCACCAGGGCCGCCGTGGAGGAGGGGATCGTCCCCGGAGGCGGGATCGCGCTTTTGCGGTGCCTCCCCGCTCTGGACAAGGTCAAGGCCAAGGGCGAGGAGAAATTCGGCGTCGAGATCCTTCGGTCTGCCCTGAAGGCGCCGCTCCGCCAGATCGCAGAGAACGCCGGCATGGACGGCTCCGTCGTGGTCCAGGAGGCCATCGAGCGCCCCGCCGAAGAGGGCTTCGACGCCTTGAACCTCAAGTGGGTGAACATGTATGAAGCCGGGATCGTGGACCCCGCCAAGGTGGTCCGCACGGCTCTGGAAAACGCGGCCTCCCTGGCGGCCCTCCTCCTCACCACGGATTCTGTGGTGACCAGCATCAAGGAAAAGAAGGAGGCCGTGGAAGGAAGCGTGGCCTGAGAAAAGGACAGCGGGACATCGAGCCGGCAGCCGGCCTCCCTTCCGGGCCGGCTGCCGGACGATTATAGAGAAGGCTGACCTTTGCCCGGAGGATTCGCGGATCCTCCGGGCCATGGAGAACGATGACGAGGGCGGGCATGGCCAAACGGGATTACTACGAGGTCCTCGGCGTGGACAGAAACGCCACGCAGGAGGAGATCAAGGACGCCTACAGGAAGCTCGCCCTCAAGTATCACCCCGACCGGAACAAGGGAAGCAAAGAAGCCGAGGAGAAGTTCAAGGAAGCCGCCGAGGCCTACGCGGTCCTCTCCGATCCCGAAAAACGAAAGCAATACGACCAGTTCGGCAGGACGGATTTCGACCAGGCGGGCGGGGGCCCCACCTTCTCCGGCGTGGAGGACATCTTCGCCGCCTTCGGGGACATCTTCGGCGACCTGGGCGGCTTCTTCGGCGGGGACCTCTTCGGCTTCGGAGGACGGAGTTCCTCCAGGAGGGGACGGGGCGCCGCCCAGGCCTCCCGGGGCACTTCGCTCAGGGCGGACATCGAGATCACCCTGGAGGAAGCGGTCAAGGGGACGGAGAAGACCCTCAAGATCAACCGCATGGGGGTCTGCAAGAACTGCGGTGGAACGGGAGCCAGGCCCGGCACGGGCCACTCCACCTGCCAGTATTGCGGGGGGGCCGGCATGATCCAGAGAAGCCGGGGCTTCTTCCAGCTCCGCGAAACCTGCCCCCAGTGCGGAGGGTCTGGGGTGGTGCTCCAGGATCCCTGCCCCGCCTGCCGCGGCAAGGGGATGGTCCCCGAGGACGTGACCCTCAAGGTGAAGATCCCCCCCGGGGTGGACACGGGAACCACCCTCCGGCTGGCCGGCCAGGGAGAACCCGGCCAGGGCGGCGGGCCGCCGGGGGATCTCCTGGTGGTGATCCACGTGAAAGAACACGAGTTCTTCCACCGGGACGGGTTGGACCTGTATTGCGAAATCCCCATCACCTACGCCCAGGCCGTCCTGGGGGCGGAAGTGGAGATCCCCACCCTCACAGGCAGAAAAGTCACTCTCAAGATCCCCCCGGGCACCCAGTCCGGCCAGGTCCTCCGCTTGCGGGGGCAGGGGATCCAGGACCCGGAAAGCCGCAACAAGGGCCACCTCTACGTCCGGGTCTTCGTGGAGGTGCCCAGGAAGATCGACAAGCGACAGGAAGAACTCCTGAAGGAATTCGCCAAGCTCGAGGAGAAGAACAGGGACAAGAGAAGAAACATCTTCCGAAAGGTCCGTGACTTCTTCGGGGACAAATGATGGAAGAAGAAAAGAACAAGAAGAAGAGCGGAGAGCCCTCGCCGGAAAAGGAACGGGAGGAGACTTCACCCCCTTCCGGGGAGGAAGAATCCTCCCGGGAGGAAAAGGAGGAGAACGCCCGCGACGAGGAGAAAGGCCCCAGGAAACGGAGCCGGATCTCCTGGAAGCGGAGCGCCGTCCAGTGCGAGAAGGAGCTGGCCCGGACCAAGGCGGAGCTTGAGGACACCAAGGAGAGGCTGCTCCGGAGAATCGCGGAGTTCGAGAATTTCCGCCGGCGGGTGGAAGAGGAGAAGAGGGTCCTCCGGGAGGAGGCCAAGGCCTGGGCCTTCGGGGAAGTTCTCCACCTGTTCGACCTGCTGGACATGGCTCTGGTGGCCGCCGAGAAGGGCGGCTCCGTGGAGGACCTCGTCCAGGGACTCAGGATGGTCCAGGACCAGTGGAAGAACCTGCTCGGCTCCGCCGGCGTGGAGGAAGTCCCCGGCAAGGGCAATCCTTTCGACCCCCTCTACCATGACGCGGTCCAGGTCCACCGCACCGAGGAGGTCCCTCCCGGGGTGGTGACCCAGGTGCTCCGCAAAGGCTACCGCATGAAGGACCGAGTCCTCCGCCACGCCCAGGTGGTGGTGAGTGAGCAGCCCAAGGCGGCCGAAAAAAAAGAGGAAGAAGAAGCGGCCAGTCCCGAAGAGGGGGAACCTTCTAAGAAGGAAGGGGAACCCTCCCCGGAGCCCAAGAACAGAGAAGAGCCCGAAGGCCCGGGCCCGCAGGAGGATTGAGTCATGCCGACCTACGATTACAAGTGCAAGGCCTGCGGTCACACCTTCGCCTTGTTCCAGTCCATGAAGGAGAACCCCAAGAGGAAATGCCCCTCCTGCGGGAGGATGACCCTGGTCCGCCTGATCGGCACGGGGTCGGGCATCATCTTCAAGGGCTCGGGCTTCTACGAGACGGATTACAAGCGCCGCAACGGGAAGGCCACGGCATCCCACAAGTCCCAATCCCCCAAGGAGGCCGGCGGCGGGGAGGCCTCCGCAAAAAAGGAAGAGAAGAAGCCCGCCGAGGCCCCTTCCTCTCCGAAGGAGAAGAAGAAGGACTGAAGGAAGAGGTCTCTTTCTTGACCTGGAAGCCCGCCTGGCCGAGCATGCACCTTCCGGGGCGGGACCGGGAAGGTTCCCGCCTCCCGGAGGAAACCGACCAAAAGGAGTTGCCGTGCGGCCTGGCTGGACGCGACCGACCCGGACCCTGGCGGGGTTCGCCCTGGCGGGCGCCCTTCTCGGGGGATGCGCCATGCGAGGGAGGATCCATCCCGTGGTGGAAGTCCAGACCTCCGGGGGAAGGGAACTGGGGGTCTCCACCACCGACGGGGTGCTCTTTCTCGGCACGACCGCCCGGAAGGGGCGGGCCCACGTTCTCCTCTACTACGGGGATATTCCTTACGTAGAAACCGCGGAGATCCAACCCGCCGGCGGGGGGCTCTACAGGCTGGACCTGGAGGTACGCCACCAGGGGGTCCCCATCGCCGTCCGGTGGCCCCAACCCGGAGAGGACCTCCTTCTCATGGGGATGAGGGACGGAAAGGTCTGGACGGCCTGGACCCGCCTGGCCGGGGCGAAGGGAGTCTACGGCGAGGTCTACCAGATTCCGGAGGGTCTGAAACTGGATCCCACCCAGGCCGGGGCCGGAGTCTTCCGGAAGGGACGGGGCGGCAACCTGTCCCTTCTGGGCCTGGTAAAGGGAACGGCCGTTCTCCTGCCCTCGGGCGGAAAATGGCTCTGCGTGGCGGGCCTCAGGGACCTGAAGGCATGCATGGAGACCCGCCGGGACGTGGTTCCCCCGCGGAAGGTCATCCACAGGCCGGACCTCACCCGGCCCGTCCTCCGGAACAAATGAGGTTTCCTTGATCCGAGCCGAGAGACTCTCCCGCGCCTTCGGGAATCTCCAGGCCGTCAAGGCCGCCGGTTTCCACGTCCCCGAAGGATCCGTCACAGGCTTCGTCGGCCCCAACGGAGCCGGGAAGACCACGGTCCTGCGCATGATCTGCGGCCTTTTGCGGCCCACCTCGGGGAGAGTTCTCGTAAACGGCCTGGACCCGGTCCGGGAGCCCCTGGAGGTCCGCCGGCGGTTGAGCTACCTCCCCGGGGAGACCAGCATCTACCTGCACATGCGGGGAAGGGAGTTCCTGGAATTCCTGGCTTCCTTCCGGGACGGGAGGGACGGGGAGCTGGAAAGGCGCCTTCCCCGCCTCTTCGAACTTCCCCTGGAGCGCAAGGTCCGCACCTATTCGGCGGGAATGAAACAGAAACTCGCCCTCTGCGGGGTCCTCTCCGCCCCCGTCCCCCTCCTTCTCCTGGACGAGCCCACCCGGGGCCTGGACGCCACCATGCGGGCCCAGTTCAACGACGCTGTGGAACTTCTCCGGGAGCGGGGGCGGACCATCTTCGTCTCTTCCCACCACCTGGCGGACATCGAGAAGGTCTGCGACAGGATGATCTTCCTCCTGGAAGGGGAAGTGGTTCCCACCGGCCGAGTGGAAGCCCTCCGCCGGGACCTGGCATCCCTGGTCCGGGTGCGCCTCCGGGAAGGTTTCTCTCCCGGGGACCTCCCCCTTCCCCCGGGGACCGCCTGGGAGTCCCGGGGGGGCTGGGTCCGAATCCGGGCCGGCGGCGACCCCAGGGAACTGGTCGCCTCCCTGGCCCATGGGCCCGTGGAGGCTCTCTTATGGGGGCGGGCCGAACTGGAGGAGATCTACCGCCACCTCTACCTGGAAAAATCGGAAAAGGGGGGGGAGGGATGATCCTGAAGAAGACCTTCCGCGAGACCTGGGGAATCCAGCTTGCCTACTTCCTGGTCCTGGAGTTGATGCTTCTTGTGGCCGTCCTCTGGTGGGGGGACTTGAGGGACGTCCTGGCCGAAATCTCCCGGCTCGGCTTTCTCGGGATCCTGGGGAAGCTCATCCCCTTCGACTTTCTCAAAAAACCCTTCCTCTCCCTGGTGAATCCCGCGGAGCGTTATCCCTCGTACATCGCCCTCCAGCACTTCTTCAAGGGAGTGGACATCATGGGAATCGCCGGAGCCCTCCTGCTCGGGACCTTCGTTGTGGCCCGGGAGAAGGAGAACCGGACCCTGGAGCTTCTCCTCTCCCTTCCCGCCTCCCGCGGGCGGATCCTCCTGGAGAAGACCCTCGTGCCCGCCCTGGGCCTGGCGGCGGGGATCTTCCTCTCCTCCCTCTCCCTACTGGCGCTGAGCCCCCTGGTGAAAGAATCCCTCCAGGCCGGTCCCCTCCTTCTCTGCTCCCTCCACGCCACCATGGTGGTCTATTTCTTTCTTGCCCTTACCGTCTTCGTCTCCACATTCTTCCGCACCCAGGCGGGAACGGCCTTTACGGTGGGGCTTTTCATCGCCGTCCAGTTCGCCCTCTATTTCGTCCAGAAGGTAAGGGTGATCTCCTTTTTCAAGTTCTCCGACTTCGACGTCTACTTCCCCATGCTCTCCGGGAAGGCCGGCCTTCCTTTCGTGAGCCTGGAGATTCCCCTTCTTGCCGGAACGATCCTCCTCTACCTGGCCGCCCACTACCGCTTCACCAAGGGGGACCTCTGATGGACCGCTCTTTCCCCTCCCCCGGAACCCGGGAGAAGGTGGAAACGGCCCTCCTCCTCCCAGCCGAGGCCGCCCGGGCCCTGGCCTTCCCCATCAGGCTC
>JALUZX010000372.1 GCA_027011425.1 Planctomycetota bacterium | reverse complement strand
AGGGACGGAAGGGAAGGTCCGGCACGGGGTTCCAGGCCAGGAGGTTCACGTGGAACCCCCGGGGCGCGGCGGCCCGGGCCAGGAGGCGGGCCTGGCGGGGGGTGTCGGTCAGCCCATCCAGGAGGACCACTTCAAGAGTCACCCTCCGGCCTGTGCTCTCCTGGTAACGGCCCGCCTCGGCCAGGATCTCCCCGACGGTCCACCTTTGGGCCATGGGGACCAGGTCCTCCCTTAATTCCTGGTCCGCCGTATGGAGAGAGACGGCCAGGTTGAGGGGCGGCCTCCTCCGGGAAAGAGCCCGCATGCCTTGGGGCACGCCCGAAGTGGAGACAACCACCCGCCTGGCGCCGATGCCGAGAGATGCCGGACTTCCCAGGACGTCCAGCGCCTGGAGGAGAGATTCCAGGTTGAACAATGGTTCGCCCACGCCCATCACCACCAGGTGGGTCACCTTCTCTCCCGGTGGAAGGAGGTGTTGGGCAAAAAATGCCTGCTCCAGGATCTCGTAGGCCTCCAAGTTCCTGAGGAGCCCCCCGATTCCGGATGCGCAGAATCGGCAGCCCACGGGACAACCGGCCTGGGTGGAGAGGCAGAGGGTCCGCCTCTTGCCCGAAGGAATCAAAGCGGCTTCCACGGTCACCCCGTCGGCCAGAAGGAGGGCCATCTTCCTGGTTCCATCGGGGGACTGGACCACCGCCTTCATGCGGGAAGAAACCAGGGGAAAAGAAGCAGCCAGCTTCTCTTTCAAGGGCCCCGGGAGGCCTTTCACCTCCTCCCAGGAAAGGGCCTTTCCCTTGAAGAGGCTCCCTTCCACCTGCCGGGCCCGGAAGGGCTCTCCTCCCAGGGCGGCGATCCTTTCGGCCAGCTCGGCCGGCGAGAGGGCCGTGGCGGGGCGGGAGGCCGAGGGATCAGGCGGACTCCCTGTTTCGCCGGGTTTCATCGCCGGGGCCCTTCTTCCGTGATTCCAGGCGCTCCCGCACGGTCTCTCTGGTGATGACGTAGTGGGCGTGATCCTTCCTCTCGGGGAGGTGGAAGCGCAGGTCCAGGAGGAGGTCCTCGAAAATGGACCGGAGAGCCCGGACCCCCGTTTTTTTCTCCAGTACGCTTTCGGCGATTTCCTCCAAGGCGTCCCTGGTGAATTCCAGCTTGGAGCCTTCCATCTCGAAGAAGGCCTCGTATTGCTTGACGATGGCGTTCTTGGGCTCCGTCATGACCCGAACCAGGTCCTCCCGGGAAAGGCTGTGGAGGGTGGTGATCACCGGGAGCCTTCCTACGAACTCGGGGATCAGGCCGAACTCGATCAGGTCCCGGGGTTCCACGTAGGCGAGAATCTCCTCGGAAGAGAGCGCGTCCCTGTCGATGCCGCCCTCTTCGCCCCTTCCGAACCCGATGACGCTCTTGCCGATTCTCTTGGCAACGATCTCGTCCAGGCCCGAGAAGGCGCCCCCGCAGATGAAGAGGATGTTCTCCGTGTTCACCTGGATGTAGGACTGTTCCGGGTGTTTCCTTCCTCCCTGGGGTGGAACGTTTGCGATGGTTCCCTCCAGGATCTTGAGGAGAGCCTGCTGGACTCCTTCCCCCGAGACGTCCCGGGTGATGGAGACGTTCTGGGTCGTGCGGGCGATCTTGTCGATCTCGTCGATATAGACGATCCCGAACTGGGCCCTCTCCACGTCGAAGTTGGCGTTGTGGAGGAGCTTGAGGAGGATGTTCTCCACGTCCTCGCCCACGTATCCCGCCTCGGTGAGGGTCGTGGCGTCGGCGATGGCGAAAGGCACCTGGAGCATCCGCGCCAGGGTCCGGGCCAGCAGGGTCTTGCCGCAGCCCGTGGGTCCCATGAGGAGGATGTTGGACTTCTCCAGTTCCACCTCCGGGTTGATCCGCCCGGAAAGGATCCTCCTGTAATGGGCGTGGACGGCAACGGCCAGACGCCGCTTCGTCTCCTCCTGGCCGATCACATACTGGTCCAGGTAGGCCGTGATCTGGGAAGGGGTGGGAATCTTCTCCTTCAGGATCCCTTCTCCCCCGAAGGCGGCGCTCGGTTCGCTCTGGCGCTCCTCCTGGAGGATGGAATTGCAGATCTCCACGCACTCGTTGCAGATGTAGATCCCCGGCGGGCCCGCGATCAGGGTCTGCACCTGGTTGCGGCTCTTCTCGCAGAAGGTGCACCTCTCGATGCGCCTCCCGCCTCCCTGTCCGCCCGATCTGGCCATCGTTTTCTCCGGTTCTCAACTCAGGGGGTGGATCACCTCGTCCACCAGCCCGTATTCCTTTGCCTCCTGGGAATCCATGTGGAAATCCCGGTCGGCGTCCTTTTCGATTTTCTCCACTTTCTGGCCCGTGTGAAGGGCCAGGATCTCGTTGAGGCGCTTTTTGAGGCGAAGGATCTCCTCGGCCTGGATGGAGATGTCCTCCGCCGTTCCCTGCACCCCGCCCCAAGGCTGGTGGATCATGATCCTGGAGTTGGGTAGGGCGTGGCGCTTGCCCTTGGCCCCTGCCGCAAGGAGGACGGCTCCCATGCTGGCGGCCTGGCCGATGCAATAGGTCGCCACGGGGCACTGGACGAATTGCATGGTGTCGTAGATGGCCAGGCCCGCCGTGACGGATCCGCCCGGGGAGTTGATGTAGATGTTGATGTCCTGGTTCTTGTTTTCCTTCTGGAGAAAAAGCAGCTGGGCGATGACCACGTTGGCCACGTTGTCGTCGATGGGGGAGCCGATGAAGACGATCCGGTCTTCCAGCAGCCTGGAATAGATGTCGTATTGTCTCTCTCCCCTGCTCGTCTTCTCGATCACGAACGGGATGGGTACGTATCCCTTCACCATGGTTCCTCTCCGTGGTTTCTCTTGGGAAGCGGGGTTTTCACGTCTGGGGCCGGGTTCTCCCCAGGGGAGACGCCGGACTGCTCCTTTGCCATGATCAATCTTCGACCAGTTCGGCCTTTTCCCTGAGATAGTCCATAACTTTACGTTCCAGCAGGTCGAAGCGGATTTCCTGGAGGATCCCCCGGGACTCCAACTGGGACCTGAGCTTTTCGGGAGAAACCCTTTGCTCGGCCGCCATGGCCTGGACCGCCCGGTTCACTTCGCCCTCGGTCACGTAGATCTTTTCCTTCTTGGCGATCTCCCGGACCAGGAAGAAGGTCTTGATGGCCCGGACGTCCTCGTCCCGAACCTCTTCCTTCATGGATGCCAGCTTGGTGGCGACCTCCTCGGGGGGCAGGCCCTGGGCCTCCATCTCCGCCTTGGCCCGGGAGAGGCGGGACTCGAGCTGCTCATCCACGATGGCCTGGGGAAGCTCGAAGGGATATTCCGCCAGAAGCAGGTCCACCAGCTCCTCTTCGATGCGCTTCTTCTCGGCCCTCTCCTTATCCTTGAAGAGACTCTCTTCCACCTTCTTCCGTAGTTCCTCCAGGCCCCCTTCCACGCCCAGGGCCTTGGCGAGTTCGTCATCCACGGGGGGAACCTTCTCCCTGAGCACCTCCTTGATCTTGATCTTCACCTCGCCGGGCTTCTCCCGGACCTCCTCGACAGGGAAGTTCTTGGAAAAGGTGAGAAAGAGGGAGGATTCTTCACCGGCCCGCCGGCCAAGCAGCTTTGCGGCGAACTCCTCGGGATCCGTGCCTTCCAAGGGCCTGAGGGGGGAGAGGACCAGGTCCTGGATGGTCTTGACGCTCTCTCCCTCGTGGAGGAACTCCAAGTCGCACTTGGCGCTGTCTTCGCGCTCCACCTCGGCGTCGGGAACGGGTTCCAGGCGCGCCCGGGACCGGGCCAGATCGTCCAGGGCCTGGTCCACTTCCGCCTCGGAGACCTGGATCTTCTCCTTCTTGACCTTCAGCCCCTTCACCTCGCCGAGCTTGATCTCGGGGTACACGTCGAAGACGGCCTGGAAGGAGAGATCCTGGTTCTCGTCCAGGGGGCCCGGTGGCAGGCCTTCCACCTTAGGATCCCCCAGGGGCTCCAATTCATTGTCCTCCAGGGCCTCCCTCCAGGCCTGGTCCACCACCCTCTCCTTCACGTCCTCTCTCAGGGCCGTGCCGAATTTCTTCTCCAGGATGGCCCGGGGCACCTTTCCCGGCCGGAACCCGGGGATCCGGGCGTACCGGGAGGCCTCCCGGAAGCCCTTGTCCAGTTCCTTTTGGAGTTCCTCGGCGGGAATGGTGATGGAGAGTCTCTTCCTGCAGGGACCGATGTCCTCGATTTTGGTTTCCATGACCTCTTTCCGGTTGCGGGTGAAAGGAAAGATTCTGGGGAGGGGAAGGACCCAAGTCAAGCGAAGCGGACCTCCCGGGGGCACCCCGGCGGGCCCGGGGCGGTCAAGTGTCTTTTTTCCGGGCCCGGAAAAAACGGTATTTGCCGAATCCTCCCAGGGGAAGGGCCTTGTATCCCGCCGAGGCCAGGCGGGAAGAGAAGCTGTCCCGGTCCCAGGGCCGGATGAGAAAGAGCCTCTCCGGCTCCTTTTCCGAAAGTTCCTGGAGAACCGTCTGGGGCCGGCTCACGAGGGGAGGGGCTTCGGAAAGAGGGCCGAAATCCACCCGTTCCACTCCGGCGCCGGTATAGAAAGAGAGCCCATATTCGGCTTTAGTATTGACGAAGACCACATCCCTGACCCGGGGCCCCGCCGCTTTCCGGATGGCGCCCGCCAGGGCCACGGGGTCCTTCGGGTAGGGCACCAGGGGGGCCGCCCAGGGACGTTCGGAAAGGACCAACCGGCCCAGGAGGAAAAGGAGGAGCAGGGCCCCCAGATCGGCAAGGGTGTTGGGAAGGCGGGCGGCCCACTCGTTCTTTCCGAAGATCTCCATGGAGGCCGCCACGGCCCAGTAGGTGAGGGGGGGCTTGGAAAAATGGGGGTGTTCGTCGTGAAGGCGGGGAACGACCCAGTCGCCGCTCCCCATCATGTTGAGGGCCACGGCCGTGTAACGTCCTTCGTCGGGATCCCACACGTGGCGGGACCCCTGGAAGGCGAAGGCGAAGAGGACCGCGCAAAGGATCCAGACGCCCGCTTTGGGGGGCTTTCCTGCCATGTCATCCAACAAGAAGTCAGCGCTTCCCTTGAAAGGCGGCGGCGATCTCCTTGTCCATTCGGCAGGCTTTTTCAAGCTCGGGATGTTCCGCCAGGAGTTCCCGGAGAACCTTGACGGGCAGGCGGCTCCTGCGGACGGCCCGGATCAGGTCCCGCTTCTTCCCCATGCGCAGGTAGCAGAGAAAGAGCTGGGCCCAGGTCCCGGGCTCGGGTCTTGTCCTGGTGCCGCAGAGCTGGATGGCCCGGTTGTAGTCCGAGGCGGCCTTGGAGTAGAGGCCGAGGTTGAAATATACGTCTCCCCGGTTGACCCAGGCGTAGGGGATGCCGGGATTCTTGTGGAGAAAACGCTCAGCCGGGCCAAGAACCACGTTCCGGGCCGACTTGTCTCCAAGGGCGTTGAGCGTGTAGGCCGTCTGCCGCCGCAGGGTCTCCGGGGTGAGGGGGTCGGCGACGAGCTTTTTCAGAAGCGCCAGGATCTCTTTGTCCCCCTTCCCCCTGGTCCGGCCCAGGACTTCCAGGGCCCTCAGCCTGAGGGACAGGCTGAATCCCCCCCCCGAGGCGATGCGGGCCGCGAAGAGGGCGGCCTTGGGATTCTCCCTTCCCAGTTTTTCGACCAGGTCCAGGAAGAGTGAGAGGATTCTCTCACTCTTTTCCTCGCCGAAAGAGGGGAGGATCTTGTCCAGGTCTTCCGGACGGCCCACCTTGGCCAGGCTCCAGAGAAGGGCTTCCTTCAAGGCCGGCCCCGAACGATCCAGGAGAGCCAGGAGAGGGCCCCGCGCCTCCCGGGCCCCCAGCTTCCCCAAGGAAAGGACGGCGGCCGCCACAACGGGAGGATCCGGGTCCTTCAAGGCATCCAACAAGGGGGCCACCGCCTCCTTCCGCCCCGAGGCGCCGAGCAACCGTGCCGCCACGGAGCGGCCCAGGGGACTGCCTTCCCTGAGAAGCCGCACCAGGCGGGGAAGGAAAAGAGCAAGCCCAATCTTCTCCAGGACGCGGCCCGCATTCTCCGCAAGGTTCCGGGACCTCTCGTCTCTCCCCTTGGGATCCAGAAGGGGAAAGAGGAGGGGGGCCAGGTCGCTTCCCCGGGCGGCCAGGGCCGAAACGGCCCGATCCACGAACTCCCGGTTCTCATTCCAGGAGAGTGAAAGGTCTGGCTTGTAGCGTTGCAGGAGCTTCTTGCCGGCCTTCAAAGCGGCGGCGGCCCGTTTTCCGGCAATGTGGACCAGCTCCTCCAAGGTTCGCGGCGGAGACTGGGCCCGCCCCGACAGGCCGGGGGCCAGGAGGAACACCAGAACCGGAAGGACGCGGGCCGGACTCATCCCTCCCTTATCCCACACCCTCTCAACTTGTTCCAGCCGGGAGGGGACGGCTTTTCCGGAAGAGCCGGGACAGGCGCCGCCGTTCCCTGAAGACATAGTCCCACATGTTGGAGGTGGATCGGCATTTCCCGGGGGAGGGGGAAAGGGAAAGATAGGGCCCCTCCACAGAGTCCGCGGGCCCATGGGAGGAAGGGGCCCGCCCCGAGGTTTCAGCCCTTGAGGCTCAGGCCGAACTTGTCCAGTTTCTGCTTCACCTCGTTCAGGGAGGTCTGGCCGAAGTTGGGGCAGGCCAGGAGTTCGGCCTCGGTCTTCTCGGAGAGTTCCCCCAGGGTCCGGATCTTCAGGACCTCCATGGCCTTCATGGCCCGGGTGGAGAGTTCCAGCTTGGATACGGGAAGGGACCTCTCGTCCCCCTGGCCGGACCCTTCCAGCCCTCCCTCCAGGGCCTCAAGGGAGGAAACATCCTTCTTCCCCATGCCAAGCCTCAGCCCTTTCCGGTGCAGAATCTCCTTGACCTCCATCAGGGAAGTATTTCCGAAATTAGGATAGGACAGGAGTTCCGCCTCCGTCTTGGCCACCAGGTCTCCCAGGGTGCGGACCCCCATGAGGTCCACCAGGCAATTCCTGGCCCTGCTGGAGAGTTCGAAATCGGAGATCGGGATCTGCAGGATCTTCTGGAATCGGTCCTCTTCCTTCTCCTGGTCCTCGTCGTAATACATGGTCCGGGAGGCGTCGGCGTCGCGGAAGTAGAGCCTGGCCCTCCAGTGGGCGGGGTCCTCCTTGAGAACCATGGAAAAACACCGGGTCGCCTCGTCGTATCGGCCCAGGTCCTCGTAGAGAACCCCCAGGTTCATGAGGGCCTCCATGTAGACCGGCCGGAGCGACGCCGCCCGCTCGTAGAGTTCCAGGGCCGCCTCCTCCTCGCCCCGCCGGTCCAGCTCCTTGGCCAGGGCGAAGAGCGCCTTGGGATGCTGGGGATCCAACTGGAGCGCCTGGTCCCAGGCGTCGATTGCGCCCTGGTGGTCCCCCCGCATCTCATGGAGGAGGCCCACAAAGTAATACCAGTCCGACGTCCCCTCGATGTGCCGGCCCATCTCCAGTTCGTGCTCGAGACGGTCCGGGTCCTTGAAAGAGGCCGTGAGTTCCAGGTAGGCCACCCGGACGTCGTGGTCCTCGGAGGTCAGGGCCAGGGCCCCTTCCAGGGTCTCCCGGGCCTCCTCCACCCGGCCGGCCTTGAAGAGGGCCCTCCCGAGAAAGAAGCGGGCGTAGGGCCTCTCCGGGTCCACCTGCCGGAGGGTCTCCAGGGCCTCCTCGTTCCTTCCCAGGATGAAAAGCCCGACTCCATGACGCAAGAGCGTATCCTCGTCCCGGTCCGCCCGGTCCCGGGCCAGGGCCTCCAGGGCCCGGGCGAAGAGGGCTTTCGCCCGGGGAGAGGAATAGACCGCGCTCTTCAGGTCCTTGGCCCAGGCGGGGCTGATGGGGTCGAACAGGAGGATGTCCTGGGGGGACCGGCTGGATTCTTCATCATGGGAGCCGCCCTGGGGCATCTCCTTTTCGACCTGGTTCAAGGCGCATTTCCTGGTGGCAAGGCGTTTCCAAAAACGAGGCAGGGACCGCAAAGGCCGGGGATTCTAGGAAGGCGGACCTTCCCGTGTCAAGCGGACGGTCACCCCCCGGCCAGGACGCGGCGGATGATCTCCCCTGCGTCGGCGCCGGGGGACTTCCGCAGAACCTTGGCCACCGAGGCCCGCGCCTCCTTTTCCTTGAACCCCAAGGCCACCAGGGCGGCGGCGGCGTCCTCCTCCTCCCGGGAGGCGGGAAGAAGAGGGCCGGCGCCGGGGCGGCCCAACTTTTCCTTGAGGTCCAGGATGATCCGCTGGGCGGTTTTCTTGCCCACACCCTTGATTCGAGTCAAGGATTTCTCGTCGCCTCCGGCCACGGCGGCGGTGAGTTCTTCGAGGGTGGCGTGGGAAAGAAGGGAGACGGCGATGGCCGGGCCCACGCCGGAGACCTTGAGGAGATCCCGGCAGAAATCCCTCTCCTCCCGGCTGGAAAAGGCCAGGATCCGGGGGCTGTCCGAAATGTGGAGGTGGGTATAGAGAAGGACCCGGTCGCCCTCCCGGAGACGGGAAGATGTGGTGAGGGGAACGAGGAGTTCGAAACCGATGCCGCCGGCGCTCACCACGGCCCGCATGGGCTCCAGGCGCACGAGCAGGCCTTCCAGGTGATCCAGCAAGGTTCCCTACCCTTTGAGGCTCAGGCCGAACTTGTCCAGTTTCTGCTTCACTTCGTTGAGAGAAGTCTGGCCGAAGTTGGGGCAAGCCAGGAGTTCGGCCTCGGTCTTGTTGCAGAGATCCCCCAGGGTCTTCACCTTGAGGATTTCCATGACCCGCATGGCCCGGATGGAGAGGTCCAGGTGGGACACGGGGCGGTTCTTCATATCCTCCGGGGGGCCCTCCCCGGATTCCTCCTCCAGGGTCTCGAGGGAGGAGATCTCTTCCCTTCCAAGGCCCAGCCGGAGTCCCTTCTGGCGCAGGATCTCCTTGATCTCCATCAGGGAGGTATCCCCGAAGTTCTTGTAGGAAAGGAGTTCCTGCTCGGTCTTCTTGACCAGGTCCCCGAGAGTGCGGATCTCCATCTTGGCGAGGCAGTTCCGGGAGCGCACGGAGAGTTCGAAATCCGAGATGGGGATTTGCAGGATCTGGTTGCGCCGGTCCTCCTTCTTCTCCTGGTCCTCGTCGTAATACATGGTCCGGGAGGCGTCGGCGTCGCGGAAGTAGAGCCTGGCCCTCCAGTGGGCGGGGTCCTCCTTGAGAACCATGGAAAAACACCGGGTCGCCTCGTCGTAT
>JALUZX010000371.1 GCA_027011425.1 Planctomycetota bacterium | reverse complement strand
GTTCCGGCGCCCCCCTTGGAGGCCGGTCAGGGCCAAAGAAGGAGTGGAACTGCGCTGGAGGAGACCACCTGGTCCCCTTCGGGGGCCAGGAAGGCCTGGAGCCCTTTCTCAGGCCGCCGTTGGGACGACGGACCTCCATCCATAACACACACCTAAGGGGCGGCCGAAGGCCGTCCCGGCGGTCGTCCCGGAAATGAATCATCCCGGCCGGTCCGCGCCCCGGAGCATGAGGCGGGCCAGGCCCAAGGCGTTCAAGGCGGTGCCGCGGACGAGCTGATCGGCGGCGACCCAAAAGAGAAGCCCCGGGTCCAGGGCGCGGGAGAGGCGGATCCGCCCGATCCAGACCTCCTGGGTCCCGAGAATCTGGTCCGGGGTAGGGGAACCCTCCTCCTTCCAGACCTCCACGCCCGGGACGGACTCGAAGGCATCCCTGGCCCCCTCCGGGGTTATGGGCTCTCCCAGCCTGCAGGCCACGCTCAAACAATGGCCGCGGGGCACCGGGACCCGCACGCAAGTGGCCTCCACCACCAGGTCTTCCTGTCCCAGGAGATCGGGGACCTGGAAAGCCAGGTCCGCTTCCTCCCTGCTCCTTCCGGGGAGACTCGAGGAGCCCCCCACCCAGGGAAGGACGTTTCCGGCGATCCGCCCCCCGAGAACAGGCACGGCCTTCTTCCCCTCGCCTTCCCTCCGGAGCTGCTCCAGGGCGGCTTTCCCCGCGCCGGAAACGGCCTGGAAAGTAGTCACCACCACCCCCCCCAGGCCCGCCGTTTTCTGCAGACCGTGAAGGGAAAGGGCAAGGATGACACTGGTGCAGTTCGGGCTTCGGACCACCCCCTCAGCCTCTTCCAGGGCCCAGGGGTTGAGTTCGGGCACTACGAGAGGCCCCTCCTGGAAGGCCCCCGAGAGGTCCACAACCTTGGCCCCCGCGTCCAGGGCCTGGACTCCTACCTCCCGGGCCGCCTGGGGGGGGAGGCAAAGGAAGAGAAGATCCACCCCCTCGAGTGAGGCCTGGAAGGTCTCCACGGGGATCTTCCCCCCTCTCCATGGAAGGTTGTCCTCCTCCCGCATGCGCCCCCGGCCCAAGGCCCGAACACGGCCGACAGGAAAGGTTTCGTCTTTCTCCAGGAGGGAGAGGATCTCCCTCCCTGCCAGGCCCCTCGCCCCGGCGATCGCGATGGTGTAACTCATCTCAATCCTCGTCCCACATCTTTTCGTAGATGGAATAATCCGCCAGGGACCACCCGGTCCGCTCGTAGGCTTCCCGGGCCCGCCGGTTGACACCGGCCACGTAGAGCCGGATCCCGCAAACGTCCCCGGCCTTCCTGGCCAAGGCCTCCACCTCTTCCTGGAGAGCCCTGAAGACTCCCCTTCCCCTGGATTCCGGGACCGTGTAGACCGTCTGGATCCACCAGATCCAGGCTCCCCTCCAGTCGCTCCACTCGAAGGTGACGAAAAGCTGGCCCACCAGCGTTCCCCCTTCTTCCGCCACCAGGTAGAACCCCTTGGCCGGATCCTCGAGAAGGGCGGCCACACCCCTCTCAACGACTGCCCGGGAAAGCTCCCTTCCCTCGCTCTCCACGGCCATCGCCAGGGTCATCTCCACGATGGCCTCGAAATCGCCGGAAACCCCGCGGCGGATCCTCATCTCCCGGTCCTCCTCCGCCCAGGGGTCCCCCTTTGGCCCACCCAGGGGACGTGGAGAGGGAGAAGGAAGCATAAGGAGAACAATGTGGGAGTCCAGACTCGCTTGAACATGGCCGCACCTTGAGAGATGCCCCCCTTGTTACCTTCTTTTGGACCGCCAGTCCACCCAAAAGGAGGGACCTCAAGCGAGGGAGACAGCCTGCCCGGGCGCCGGTTTTCCCGGTTCCTACTTTTCCCCGCCGGGGTAGGATGCCCGGAGAATCGGTCCTCCCGTCGAAAAGGGACAAGCGGACCATGACAAGAAAAATTCACTTCTTCATGCTTCTCCTGCAGGACTCGGTCCCTCCGGCGGCGGCCCCGGCCCCACCGGAAAAAATCCACACCAGATGCGATTGCCCGAAACCCATCCCCCCGTGAACGGATCCAGGGAGCCACCCTTTTTTCGGCCTCCTCCACAAAATCTGTGGGTCTTTGGAGGGCCAAAAGGGTGGACCATTCACGGAACAGCCCGCAAAAGGGCAAGTTTCCGGCCTTCCAGCCTTTTCCTTGGATTTGACACCCAAAAAAAGGAGGGTTGATTGTGGGCCTTTTCAGGAAAGGGGAGGAACCTGAGGCCAGGTTTCAGACAACCCTTCCCATGATGCTCCCTCTCGAAAAAATCAGTGACGGTCACGACAAAAGTCCCGGACCCTCGAAAATACCAAGAAATTCGTGACCTTCCCCCAGCCGGCAATGTTGTGAAGCCCCCGCCGGAACGAGGCCGGATCGGAGATCCGGACTCGTGACGTCGGGGGGCCAGTTCCGAAGCCCCCACCGAGTCACGGTCTTGACAAGACTTTTGTCGCGTCCGCCAATCAGTGACGGTTACGACAAAAGTCCAGGATCCTCGAAAATCCCAAAAAAATCGTGACCTTCCCCCAGCCGGCAATGTTGTGAAGCCCCCGCCGGAACGAGGCCGGATCGGAGATCCGGACTCGTGACGT
>JALUZX010000370.1 GCA_027011425.1 Planctomycetota bacterium | reverse complement strand
GGTCTTTCTCCTCCCAGGCCCCTCCTCCCTCGCCTCCCGGTTGAAACGAGCCCTCCCCTTCCTTCTTGCCCTGGGGATCTACATCCTCCTGCGCCGCCTGGCCCTCCAGGCCTGGGTGGGAGGATACGGGGAAATGAAACACCTGGCGGCCGGAAGGGCGGTGAAGCACATCCCGGTCCACATCTTCCGATCCTTCCTCCCTCCGCTTCCTTCCAGGACCCTCCTCTACCTGCTGGGGGGAGGAGCCTTCGCCTGGGCGTTCTTCCGGGCCCGGAAGGCCCGGGCCCGGGGGGAGGGAAAGCTCCTCGGTCTCCTTGGGGGCTGCCTTCTTGTCTCCCTGCTTCCCACCCTCAGCCTAGGGGTTTCGGAGACCGACACCCAGGGGGAGAGATTCCTCTACCTGGCATCCGCCTTCGCGTGCCTGGCCCTGGCCGCTCTCCTCCGGAGAATCCGAAAAGGCCGGATCCTCCTGGCGGGGGCCCTCCTTGGAGGCTCCTTCCTTCTCCTCCAGGGAAACCACCGGGCCTGGCGCCATGCCGGGAGAATCTCCCGGGACCTAACGGCCCGCCTCCTCCAGTGCCCCCCTGGAAAGAGAGTCTTCCTCCTGAACCTCCCCGAGAAACTCAGGGGCGCCTACATCGCCCCGGGAACCACACCTTCCCTCGCCCTGGAATGGCTCTACCCCGGACCGGACCGTCCCCGCCTCTTCTTGGGGATCCACCAGGAACTCTCCTCCCCTGGAGAGGCCGTCCTCGCCCGGCGGGAGGGCCGGACCTTCCGCCTCCGCTTCCCCCGGGGGGCGCCGGGAAGACTCCGGAAAAAGGCGGCCCGACTGGGATTCCTCAGGGTTCTGGAGTTCTCTCCGGAAGGGTTGACCTTCCAGGTTCCCGGTCTCCGGGAGGGGGACCTGGTCTTCTACTTTTCCCGGGGGAAGCTCCATTCCCTCTGACCCGGGTGGCCCTCGAGGGAACCATTTCCGGAAAACCCGGAAGAGGGGGAAAGGGTCAAGGCGGGAAGGCTGCGCCCCCGATCAAGGAAAAAGCGCAGTCTTCCCGGGATCTCGGTGGGTCACGGGGGCGGCCGGTCGTTAGGAGGAAGGGAACTCATGCTGCATGCCAACCGGGTCCGCCACGCGGAACTCCTTCTTCTGCTTGATCTTGCCGGGGTGGCCTTCGCCGCCTGGCTGGCCCGCCTGGCCACGACCTACCTGACCGGCATGACCCACCCGGAGTGGGCGGACATCTTGTTCTTCACCCTGACCGCCCTTTCCTGGACCATCTTTGGGAGCAAGCTCCACCTCTACGACAACAAGCGGACCGACGCCATCCCCTCGGAGGCTCTCTCCGCCCTGGCCACCCTATTCCTCTCCATGGCGGTGGGCGTCCTGGCGGTCCAGCTCCTGGCGGACCTGGAGAAGCGGAGGATCTTCTATTGCGCTTTCGCCGTAACCGGGCTCAGCACCAACGTCCTGGGAAGATTCCTCTTCTACACCCTCCTTCGGACCTGGCGCCGGGCCGGGAAGGACCGGAGGAGAGTTCTGGTCATCGGCCGGAACCCCTCGGTCTACGCCCTCCTGGAGTCCATCGAAGAAAACCCCCACTTCGGGGTGGAGGTAGTGGGAGTCCTGGACGCGCCGGTGGAGATGGCCGGGGAACATCCTTCGGCATCCCTCCCCCTCCCGGGAAACCCCAAGGAGCTGGGAACGACCAAGAACCTGCGGCGGATTCTCTCGGAGGGATCGGTGGACGAAGTCCTGGTCCTCCTGCCCCTCAAGTCCTTCTACTCCCTGGTGGAAGAGATCCTGAAGACCTGCCAGGAGGCCGGAATCGTGACCAAGCTGGCGCCGGACCTCTTCGACGTCAACATCGCCCGGCGCACCATCTCCTGGGTGGGAGACGTGCCTTTCCTCACCTACTTCACGGGCCCCAAGGAAACCCTGGAACTCACCATCAAGCGCCTGATCGACATGGTGGTCTCCGCAACGGCCCTGGCCGTTCTCTCCCCGCTCATGGGAGCCATCGCCCTGGCGGTGAAACTCACATCCCCCGGGCCGGTCTTCTTCCGCCAGACCCGGGCCGGCCTCAACGGCCGCCTCTTCACCATGCTCAAGTTCCGTTCCATGTATATCGACGCCGAGGAGCGGAAGAAGGAACTCCTGGCCCACAACGAAATGGACGGACCCGTCTTCAAGATGGAGAGGGATCCGCGCATCACCCCCGTGGGAAGGATCCTCCGCAAGTTCAGCCTGGACGAGCTTCCCCAGCTCATCAACGTCCTGAAGGGCGAAATGAGCCTGGTCGGGCCCAGGCCGCCCGTTCCCGAAGAGGTGGAAAAATACGACTGGTGGCAGCGCAGGCGCCTGAGCTTCCGCCCGGGGCTCACCTGCATCTGGCAGGTCTCCGGCAGGAACAAGATCGGGTTCAAGGAATGGATGGAGATGGACCTGGCCTACATCGACAACTGGTCCTTGGCCCTGGACTTCATCCTCCTTCTCCGGACCATCCCCGTGGTCCTTACGGGCAAGGGCGCTTCCTGAGGGAAATACCGGGGAAAATCCTCCTTTCCCCGCCCGGGCCCTGCCTGGACAATCAGGGGAAACCATGACGGAGGAAACAAAAACCCAGGCCTCTTCC
>JALUZX010000369.1 GCA_027011425.1 Planctomycetota bacterium | reverse complement strand
GCGCCCGACCCCCTTCGAAACGCCACTTGGCAAGGGTGAAGGACGAAGATCCGCCGGGCTCTTTCAGCTGGGTCTCCATGAGCTTCCCCGCGTTGTCGGGAAGGAAGGTCATCACGAAACCGCTGGCCGTGGTCAGTGACCTCCGGAAGGAGGGGTCCTTGCTCGACTGACTCATGTCCCAGCCGCTTTTCACCGTCACCGGACCGGCGGCGTCGGCCCACTGGAAGCCCTCCTGTTCCAGTCTCCCCAGGGTGTCCCAGGAGGCCGTGGCCAGGACCAGGTTGGGGGCGTTGGGGTCGTTGAAGAAACTCCACCTCGTCCGGGCGGAGTTCACCCGGCCGAAGGGGTCGTATCCCCACTCCTCCCGGGTCGTCATGGGTGAGAGATGGCTCCAGTTGGAGTCCACATACCGGGCCTTGGGGCGGTGTTCCGTGGAATCGTATTCTATCTTCACGTGGGCCCGGTTCCCGTCGGTCCAGCCCAAGAGCCTGCCCTCGGAGTCATACTCGTAAAGTCACCGGAAGGCACCCTCCAGGAAAGGTATCCGACCAGGCCTTCACCATGGAGCGCCAGGAGCGGAAAGCCCGGATGCAGAAACTCCGTGAAAAAATCCGCTAGCAGAAAATCTTCTGGTGGGTCGACTCCTCCTCCAGGCCGCCCTCTCCCGCAGGCTCGTGGACTTCCCCCCCCTTGAAGATTACGTCCCTATGTTCCGCCTGGAGGAGGAAGAAGAGACCCGGGAATTCCAGGTCGAACCCCAGGCGTGAGCCCGCTGGCCCCGCGAAGAAAAACAGGGATTGGATTTCTTTCTCCTAACCGTAATTAATCCATCAAGGGTGGGACCGAACCGCCCGGTGCCCTGCAGCACGGATCACCAAAAGCGGCAACTTCCCTGAGACATGCTGAAGGAAAGAGTGCACCTACCCAGGTCAATCTTTTCTGAAGCCACAATTTATCAGCCACTTCCGCCCTTCGGCCGAATTTTGAAAAATCACAAAATCCTTTTGGTTTTTCAACCATTCTCTCATGGCCGCCTCCGCTCCGGGCCCATATTGGGGCCTCACCGGAATGGGCGGCTTGATTCCCATAAAAAATTCGATATGCCCGTATTTCTTGGAAAACTCATCGTCATAAACCGGGGCCCCAAGAACGCAATACCCCAAGGCCTGGGAAGCGGCGACGACCCCCTCGCCTGGTTTCGCGATCAGGCATTGCAGCCAGAAGATTTTACCCTTTGCGGACTTCGGCACACACCGAAGATCGACGGAGGCAAAGAAAGTGCCTTCCCCGCTTTTCCGCGGCTTTAAAGGCCGGACAGCCAAAGGAAGAACCGCCGTCTTTCCATCTTTTGTGATTACCGGCGCTTTGCTCGGCTCCACCTGCGCCGCGGCCAAAAGGTACCAGGCGAGCCGGTCAAAACCGTGGGAATTTTTTGCTTCAACACGAACCTCAAAACTAAGCGGATCCTGCCCCGCAAAAAACCGGGTTGGCCATGGGAAAAAGATCTCCGGTGCGCCAAGCCCCTCCACAACCGAATAGGCGTTACCGGAAACCAGAATCGGAGAAACGTATCTCTCCGGTCCTTCAATGCAATGCCAGGGGGCCCCCTTCAAACGGTAGACCCAGCCGAACTTCAACCCCTGATCCACTTCCACCCATTCGACACACTTTTTCCCCAGATTTCCCCGAAAACGGTGAACACCCCCCCCTGGAGAAACAGCGATAATTTCAACTTCCTCATTTTTCCCACCCCGGACACAAAGCCCCCTCTCACCTACCGAAGGCATCGGATTCATAAACCTAAGTGGGTAATAATAGGGATCCTCCCAGACCCCTTTTACTCGGCAACTTTTTTCTTCGATTCCAATAACGAAAAACTTTCTAGGGAACACCCCTCTTATCGGTATCCATTTATGGATGACAACTTCACCGTTCTTCTCGAAAGGCCAGCCAGGCCATGATCGAAAATCCAGCTTGGCTTGCTCAAGACCCCCGATTTCCTCCCATCGAGGGGGAGACCCCTTCCATTCCAGGATTTCGACGTCTTTTTCATCCAAAGGGCCTGAGGAAGGATTCTTGGCACGGTAGATCCTTCCATCCATCCCCAAGAAAACGAGAATCCCTTTTCCCTTTGGCCGGCACACACCGATGATCTCCTTGTCGACCTGGACAAACCATCGGATACGGGCCTTGTTATAGAGCCCACAGAATTCGTGGCAAGCAGGGGGGTATGGAGCAAGCTCGCGTCGTGATTTAGGGAAAAGTTCGGGTCTGTTTCCCCCTGAAGAGCTTGATCCCTGGAGGCAAGGGGGCCCGGGCGGGTAATCTCCCCTTCCGTTCTCCCCTCCGACGGGGAGGAGCCTCTTTCCGGCGGCCAAAAAGATGGAGGATGGGCGCCTGGAAGTCGCCTTCCGGCACCCATCCTCCAAGACTTACACACGTGATCATCGTCCGTCCCTTCCCGGTCCCTGTCCAGAGCCTGGCGCAGAAAATTCCCCCTTTTCCCTCCGTGGAGGAGCATCTCCCCGCTTTTTGCCCCAAGTGCGGCCATCCCGCCCGGGATCCTTCCCGCAACCGGCTTGGGATCATCGGCCACGGGGTCTACCGCAGGCAGGTCCTTGGATTTCCCTCCC
>JALUZX010000368.1 GCA_027011425.1 Planctomycetota bacterium | reverse complement strand
GGCCGGCGAAGCGGCGGCCCTCCCCGGCCCGTTCCGCCATGGCCCGCGCGCCCTCCCGGAAGGCGTCCATGATGGCGTCCTTTTCCTTTGGGGTGGGGATCTTTACGTGATGGAGAATTTCCCCCCCCTCGTCCACGAGGGCCGCCCGGATCTTGGTGCCTCCCAGGTCGAAGGCCAGGGCTACGGGCTCTTTTTCTTTCATTTCCGAGTTCCCAGACCCGACCTTTCCTCCCCCCGCACGGGGGAAGGCCGGGTCAATCCAGCTTGCCCAGGACCAGGCTGGCGTTGTGGCCGCCGAAACCGAAGGAGTTCTTGACGGCGTTCCGGATCTTCATCTCCCTAGATTCCCCGCGGACGAAATCCAGGTCCACCCCAGGGTCCGGATTTTCGAAGTTCATGGTCAAGTGGACCTTGCCTTCGAAGATGGACCGTGCCGTAACCGCGGTCTCCACGGCGGCGGAGCCTCCCAGGATGTGGCCCACCATGGACTTGGTGGAGGAGACGGCCAGCTTTCCGGCGTGATCCCCGAAGGCCCTGGTGATGGCGAGAACTTCCATCTTGTCGTTCAGGGGGGTGGAGGTTCCGTGGGCGTTCACGTAGTCCACCTCCGTGGGGTCCACGCCGGCGTCCCGGAGAGCCATCCCCACGGTCTGGGCCTGGGTGGCTCCCGTGGGGTCGGGAGCGGTGATGTGCCCCGCGTCGTCGTTCATCCCGAACCCCTTGAGTTCGGCGTAGATCCTGGCCCCCCGCTTCCGGGCGTGTTCCAGCTCCTCCAGGACCAGGATGGCCGCACCTTCCCCCATGACGAAGCCGTCCCGTTCCCTGTCGAAGGGACGGCTCGCCCGCTCGGGATCGTCGTTGCGGGTGGAGAGGGCCTTCATGTTGCTGAAGCCCGCGAGCCCGAGAGGGGTGGTGGCGGCCTCCGCCCCGCCGCTCACGATCAGGTCGGCCTCCCCCCACCGGATCAACCGGGCCGCCATTCCGAGAGCGTGGGCGGAAGACGCGCAGGCCGAGGCGACCACGAAGTTGGGCCCCTTCAAGCCGTAGCGGATGGCGATCTCCCCGGAGATGGCGTTGGGCATGATCATGGGGATGAAGTGGGGGGTCACGCGGCGGGCCCCCTTCTCCATGTATCGAAGGTGCTGGTTTTCGATCTCATGGATCCCCCCGATGCCCGTGGCCAGGACCGCCCCCAGCCGGCCCGGGTCCTCCTCACGGGAGGCGTCGAAGCCGGAATCCTCCACGGCTTCCTTGCATGCCACCAGGGCGTATTGGACGAAGGTATCGAGGTGCCTGGCCTCCCTCCCCGGAAAATGGGCTTCCGGGTCGAACTCCTTCACCATGGCGGCGATCTTCGTGGTGTGCTGGGACACGTCGTAGCGGTCGATCAAGGCCACGCCCGAAACACCCGCCAGCAGGTTGCCCCACGTGGTGTTGAAATCGTGGCCCAGAGGCGTGATCGCCCCCAAGCCGGTGATGACGACGCGACGTCTGGTCATGCTTCTCGGGTCCTTTTCTGCGGTCCCTCTCGGGGAGAGTCCGGGACCGGGTTTCCAGGCGCCAGGCGCAAAGGATCAGATCTTGCTCTGAATGTAGTTGATGGCGTCTCCCACTGTGGTGATCTTCTCCGCCTCGTCGTCGGGGATGTTGATATCGAACTCGTCCTCGAACTCCATGACGAGTTCCACAGTGTCCAAGGAATCCGCTCCCAGGTCATTGATGAAATGGGTCTCGGGAGCCACCTTCTCCCGGGGAACGCCCATCTGCTCGCAGATGATGTTGATCACCCGCTCCTCGACGGAACCTCCGCCCTTCTTTTCGCTTTCCTGGGTTTCGTTCATTTTGTCTCCCACGTCTGTTCCTCCTGCTTTCAAGGTGCCGGTCCTCCCCGGAAGGGATTCCGGCACGAGACTGGCGACCGAGCCGGACTGTTCTATAACCCCGGCCCGGGTCTCGATCAATGGGAAGCTACCACCGGCAAAGCACGTGCCCGTAGGTGAGCCCCCCTCCGAATGCGACGATCACGACGAGTTTTCCCTTGGGGAGGAGGCCCTTCCGGTCCGCCTCCTCCAGGGCGATTCCCACCGAAGCGGCCCCGGTATTCCCCACGCGATCGATGTTGAGAAAGACCTTCTCCATGGGGATCCCAAGCTTTTGAAGGGCCGCCTCCACGATCCTCCGGTTCACCTGGTGGGGGACCACCAGGCCCAGTTCCTCAGCCCCGTAGGGTTTCAATGCCTCCTCCACGAGGTCGGCGAAGGCCCGCACGGCGAACTTGAAGATGTCCCTTCCGTGGAGGATGAGCAGGTGATCCTTGTTCGCCACCCGCTCCGGGGTGCAGGGCTTCGCTCCTCCCCCCGCCAGGACGTGGGTGGCCTGGAAATCTTCCTTGAGGGCCATGGATGTGGAGAGAATCTCCCCCCGGCCGGCCTTTTCCAGGGGCCGCACGACGGCCGCCCCGGCTCCGTCGCCGAAGAGGATGCAGGACCCCCGGTCCTCGAAGTTGAGGATGGAGGTGAGGCGCTCCGTCCCCACGACCAGGACGTTCTCGTAGGTCCCCATGGCCACGAAGTGGTAGGCCGTGTTGAGGGCGAAGGTGAACCCGCAGCAGGCGGCGTTCATGTCGAACCCTCCCACC
>JALUZX010000367.1 GCA_027011425.1 Planctomycetota bacterium | reverse complement strand
GGCTTGGGCGGCCGCCGGCCGGAGGCCCTGCCCGCCCCGGCGGCCGCCGCGTCCTCTTTGAGGATCCGCCCTCCCGGGCCGGTGCCCTTCACGTCCTCAGGGGAAAGCCCCTTCTCGGCGAGGAGCCTCTCGGCGGCCGGCATGACCCGGGGAGCGCTCCCCCCGGAGGCCGGGCTTGCCGGGGAAACCGGAGGGACCGGGCTCTCCTGGGGAACCGCCTTCGCCGGGAGGGGAGGCTCTTCTTTCTCTTCTTTCTCTTCTTCCCCTTCTTCCTCCGGGGCCTCCCCGGCCTGGACCTCCCGGATGAGCCCCAGGACACCCCCCACGGGAACGGTCTCCCCCGGTCCCTTCAGAATCTTCTCCAGGATCCCCTCCACCGGGGAAGGAAGCTCCACCGTGACCTTGTCGGTCTCCAGGGTGACAAGGGGCTCGTCCTTGGCCACCCGCCGGCCCTCCTCCTTGAGCCAGCTCAGAACCACCACTTCGGAAATGGATTCCCCCACGGAGGGAACCTCGAGTTTTACGGACATCGGTTTTCTCACTCCCGCGTCTTAGACCGCTCGATCATCGCCGAAAGCCTGCTCCAGGAGAACCTCCTGCTCCAGCTTGTGGCTCGAGGAAAACCCCGTGGCCGGGCTGGCGGAGGGCGGCCTGGAGACGAAATCCAGGGGATGGCGTCCCAGGAGGTCTTTCCCGAAACGGCATTTCCAGTAGGGCAGGGCCCCCATGTTGGCCGGCTCCTCCTGGACCCAGAAGACGGGCGTGCCCGGCCGGTAAGGCTCCAGGGCCCGGGCCAGGCAGGCGCCGGAAAGGGGGTAGAACTGCTCCACCCTGAGGAGGGCCGTATCCCGGCGGCCTCTCTCTTCCCGCCGGGCCTGGAGGTGGTAGAAGAACTTTCCGCTGCAGAGCAGAATCCTCCTCACCTTTTCCGGAGACGGGCCGCCCGGGTCGGGGAGGACCCGGGTGAACCTTCCCTTCTCGAAGTCCTCGACGGGAGAGACCACCCGGGGGTGGCGGAGCAGGCTCTTGGGGGTGAAGACCACCAGGGGCTTGCGCCAGCCCCGCAGCACCTGCCTCCGAAGGAGGTGGAAATACTGGGCCGGTGTGGAAGGCTGGCAGACCTGCAGGTTGTCTTCCGCCGCCAGCTCCAGGAAACGCTCGATCCTGGCGCTGGAGTGCTCCGGGCCCTGGCCCTCGAAGCCGTGGGGCAGAAGCAGGACCAGCCCGGAGAGGCTCCCCCACTTCTTCTCCCCGGCGGCCAGGAACTGGTCCATGTAGACCTGGGCGGCGTTGGCGAAATCGCCGAACTGGGCCTCCCAGAGCACGAGCCCCCCCGGGACCTCCAGGCTGTATCCGTATTCGAAGCCCAGGACGCCGTTCTCCGAGAGGGGACTGTTGTAGATCTCCACCGGGGCCTGCCCGGGGGAAAGGCCGGAAAGAGTGGGCCAGGGCCTCCCGTCTTCCTGGTCGTAGAGCACGGCGTGGCGGTGGCTGAAGGTCCCGCGCACCGAATCCTGCCCGGAAAGCCTCACCCTGTGGCCTTCCACCGAGAGGGTGGCGAAGGCCAGGGCCTCGGCGGCGGACCAGTCCAGGGGAACCTCGCCCCGGGCCATGCGCCGCCTTTTTTCCAGGAACCGCTCCAGCTTGGGATGGGGATGGAAGCCCTCGGGCGGGGCGGCCATGGCCAGAAGGAGGCGGGAGATCTCCTCCCGGGGGACCCCCGTCTCCTTCTCCGGGATCCCCTCCTCCGGGCCTCCCCTGGGCTCTCCCTCCCTGGGGACCGGCACGTCCACCCTGTGGGCGAAGCGCCTGGAGCGGGCCTCCTGGAGTTCCTTCTCCAGGTGGGCCTTGCGCCTGCGGGCGATCTTCTCCGCCTCCGCCCGGGTCACCCCCCCGAGGGCGAGGAGGTGCTCCAGGTAGCCTTCGCGGACGGACTTTCTCTTGCGGATGGCCGCGTAGAGGGCCGGGTGGGTGAAGGAGGGCTCGTCCCCCTCGTTGTGGCCGTATCGCCTGTAACAATACATGTCGATCACGGCGTCCCGGTGGAAGGTCTTCCTGAAGTCCATGGCCAGGCTCACCACCTGGGCCACGGCCTCGGGGTCCTCGCCGTTCACGTGGAAGACGGGCACCTGGAGCATCCTGGCGATGTCCGTGCAATAGCGGGTGGATCGACCCTCCCCGGGAGAAGTGGTGAACCCGATCTGGTTGTTCACGACCACGTGGAGGGCGCCGCCCGTGGCGTACCCGGGAAGACCCGAAAGGTTGAGGGTCTCCTGGACGACCCCCTCGCCGATGAAGGCCGCGTCCCCGTGGACCAGGAGAGCCATTCCCTTCTCACCGGCGGTGTCGCCGAACCTGTCCTGCTTGGCCCGCATCCTTCCCAGGGCCACGGGATCGACGAATTCCAGGTGGCTCGGGTTGAAGCAAAGGGAGACGTCGATCTTCCTTCCCGAGAGGGTGGTGCGCCGGCTCGTATATCCCAGGTGATACTTCACGTCTCCCGAGCCCAGGTGGAGTTCGGGCTCCTTGTCCTCGAACTCCTGGAAGATCCTGCCCGGGCTCTTCCCGATCACGTTGGCCAGGACGTTGAGCCTGCCCCGGTGGGCCATGGCCATGACCACCTCCCTGAGCCCCTGGGAGGCCGCCTTGTCCAGGGCGAGTTCCAAAAGAGGGATCAGGCTCTCCGCCCCCTCCAGGGAGAAACGCTTGGCCCCCACGTATTTCTTCTGGAGGAAATCCTCGAAGACCACCGCGTCGGTCAGGTTGGTGAGGATCCGCACCTGCTGGCCCTTGGTGAGGGGGAGGCGGTTGCGGGAGCCCTCCATCCGGACCTGGAGCCAGGACCGGAGAAAGGGATCGTCGATGTGCATGAACTGGACGCCGATGCTCCGCCCGTAGGTCTCCCGGAGGATCTCCAGGATCTCCCGGAGGGTGAGGGCCCCCTCCACGCCGGCCACGGTTCCCGGGGAGAAGCGCCTGTCCATGTCCCTTTCCCCAAGTCCGTGGAAAGAGGGCTCCAGCTCGGGCGGGCTTTCCGAAGGGAGGCCCAGGGGATCCACCCGGGCCGCCAGGTGGCCCCGCACCCGCCAGGCGTGGACGAGCCGGTCCACCCTCTCCTGGAGGGCCGCGATCTGCCAGACGGCGCACCCCCCGCTCCGGCAGGTCGGATGGGGAGGGTCGAAGAGCCCGGGAGGCCGGAAGGAAGGCCCCAGCCGGGCCCCGGCCGGTAGGGCGTCCTTCCCCGCCACCTGGAGGAACCACTCCCGCCAGGAAGGGGGCACCGATTCCGGGTCCTTCAGGAAGTCCTCGTAGAGCCCTTCCAGGAAGGAAAGGCTCATTACATTGGTCTCTTCCAGGAATTCTTCGGGAGAAGGCATCACGGAATCCTCGCCAGGAAGCGGAAAAACGGTCTGGGGGTCCTCTCCCCCGCGGGAAAAGACCTGTTTCTCTACCTGGAACCTAACCCGGGCCGAATCAAGGGGAATCGGAAAAACCCGGGGAAAAAGGCTTTCCTCCGCCCTCAGCGGATGACCCACTCCGGATGATTCTCAGCCACTGTATACCTGGAGACGATCCTTCCCCCCCGGAGGGCGATCCACCGGTGCCCGACGTAGGAGTGCTGGCGGAAGGTCGCCCCGGGGGCGAGAAGGGTATACATCTTCCTTCCCCCCGTGGGAGGAAGCCAGTAGATCTCCACCGGTTCCTTGGCAAGGTTCCGGATCGCGATGTCGCAGGCCAGGCCTGGGGAGCCGCCCCCCTTCGGGTAGCCCGTGGGCGGTTCCTTGTGGAGCAGGTTCTCTACGAAGAAGTTCCACATCCTCCGCTTCCCGTAGGCCCCCCCCATGCCGTGGCCCGCGTCGGGGACGACCAGGAGGTCGAAGTCCTTGCCCTCCCGGATCAGGGCCCGGACGAACTGGAAGGTGGCGGCGAAGGGGTTGACGTTGGTGTCCCGGAGGCCGTGGATCAAGAGGAGTTTCCCCCTGAGCCTTCCAGCGCACTCCACGTTGGACTGGGCCTTGTACCAAGGCCCCGGGGGATATCCCATCCAGAGTTCGTTCCACCAGACCTTGTCGGTCCTGTGGTCGTGGTTTCCCGCCGCCGAGACGGCGACCTTGTAGAACTCCGGGTGGTCGATAAGCGCCCGGGCGGCATTGTAGCCCCCGGCGGAGACCCCGTAGATCCCCACCCGCGACAGGTCCATCCAGGGCCGGGTGCGGGCCGCCGCCTTCATCCATGCGATCCGGTCGGGAAACCCGCTGTCGGCCAGGTTCTTCCAACTGACGTCATGGAAGGCCTTGGAGCGGTTGGAGGTCCCCATGCCGTCGATCTTCACCACCACGAATCCCAGTTCGGCCAAGGCCTGCCGGGAGGAGGACGCGTGGAAGGACTTGGGGACGAAAGAATCCTGGGGCCCTGCGTAGATGTCCTCCACGACGGGATATTTCTTTTCCGGATCCAGGTTGGAGGGGCGCCAGATCACCCCGTAGATGGGGGTCTTCCCGTCCCGGCCGGGGGCGGCGAAGGGTTCGGGCCGGGGCCGGCCCGCCGCGGGCAGGTCTTTCAGGTCCGCCTCTTCCAGGAGGAGGACCAGGGATCCGTCCCGGGACCTGCGCAACTCCGTCACAGGCGCCTTGTCCACCCGGGACCACCGGTCCAGGTAGAGGGTCCGGTCCGGGGAGAAGGAGACCTGGTGGGTCCCGTTTCCAGGGGTCAGCGAAACCAGGCCCTTCCCGTCCAGCCCGACCCGGTAGAAGTGGAGAAAATAGGGGTCCCTGCCGGGCTCCATGCCTCCCGCGGAAAACCAGATCTCCCCCCTCTTCTCGTCCACCCACTGGACCTTCCGCACCACCCAATCGCCCTTTGTGACCTGCCGGACCAGCCGTCCCGTCTCCCCCTCGTAGAGGTAGAGATGGTTCCAGCCGTCCCTCTCCGAGGCCCAGAGCACGAGTTTTCCTCCCTTGAGAAAGGCGTGGTAGGCCTTCATGGGCGGCAGGTTGGTCCTGCTCCCCTCGTCGATGATCACCTCGGCCTGGCCCGTGAAGGAGTCCACCCTCACAAGGGTCCGCCGCTGGTAGCCCCTGTAGGTCTGGACGTAGAAGAAGTGTCTTCCGCCGGGCTGCCAGTAGAGCCGGGGCGGCCCGCCCCAGTCGACGGGGTCGGTCTTCACCGGAATGCCCTTCCCCTCGGGCACCCGGTAGATCCAGATCCGGTGGACGGGAAGCTTGTCCCCCGGGAGGGCGTAGGACTGCTCATGGAGTCGGGGGCGGACCGTGTCCCGGGGCCGGACTTCCAGGGTGTACACCTTCAAGTCCTCGCCGGGCACGGTCCGGAAGGCGACGATGCGCTTCGAATCGGGCGACCATCGGAAAGCGGTGTACCGGTTTTCTTCGGCGCCGTTCCCGCTGAGCCTGACAGGGGCTCCCTTCCCCGCGGGCCGGACGAAGAGGTTGAAATCCTTTAGGTAGGCCCTCCACCTCCCGTCGGGCGAGAGCCCCCCCGGCCTTCGCTTCCTTTTTCGTCCCCTCTTCGCCTGCCGGCCCGCCGGGACCGGGGCCCTGGAAAGGGCGTGCTTCTCCAGGTCCAGGCGCCATCCCTTCCCCCCGGCTCGGAACTCCAGGAACTTCCCTTCCCCCCCGAACCTGATGAACCGGAAAGGAAGCCGGTCCGCCCGGACGGGCCGTCCCAGGGCCCTGGAGAGAGCCCGGGCCAGCCGGCGGTGGTCGAAGGCGGGGTCCTTCGTCCCCTTGTCCCCGTCGACCAGGACGAAGGTCCGCTTCCCCCTTACCTCCCGGAGATACCAGAACCTGTGGGACCGGCCGATCCAGTGGGGTTCGATCCCGGCCAGGTAGACCAGGCGGTTCCTGGCGGGCGAGCCGAAACGCTCCGCCCGTGCGTAGGCCCGCCCCATGTCACCCGCCTGGGCGGGAAGAGCCGGGCACAAGGACCCGAAAAGAACTGAAGGAAGGAAAAGGAATGAAAATCGTTCGAAAGCCCTGCTCATGAAAAACCTCCGGAAGGCCCCCGCCCCCGGGGGCTACGGGCGGGGAACTCGACCGGAGGAGTCTAACCCGGAAGATTCATGAATGTCCGGTGGCAAGCCCGGATCCACCATCCGCCTCCGGCGTCCTTTGGTCCCGGCGCAGGGCCCAAACGCTCCTGCGGTCCCCGGCTCGGCTGTTTCCCCCATAGGCAGGCGAATCCGGGTTTTCGCGGCGGGCCCGGCGTTGAACTCTCCCCTTTCCACGCATCCTCCATCCGGAGATTATGCGTAAGACAGGTTCTACTCAGGAGTTGTTCACAGGTATGGTCCCCGCGTCGGCGGTCCGCCCGCCGGAGACCTTGACCTTCTTGGAGGCCAGGATCCTTCCTTCCGCCTTCTTTTTGACCCCCACGGTCCAGCTCCCGGCCGGGATCTCCTTCAGGAGGAAACGCCCTTCCGAATCGGTGCGGAGCCGGGAAACCTCTTTCCCGGGAAGCCGGGGGGACCTTCGCCGGGAGAAGGAGGAATACCCTACGCTTATGGATATCCCCGGTTTTTCCCCCTTCCGCCAGACAAGGACGAATAGGCCGGCCAAGGGGCGGCCCGCGGCATCGACCACCCTCCCCCGTATAGCCCCGGAAGGAAGGACCAGATCCTTCTCCATTTCCCCCCCTTCCTCGGAAAGTTCGATCTTCTCCCTCGATTCGGCGGCGCATCCCTTTCTTCCCCAGGCCAGGACGAGAGAGCCCGGGTCGACGTCATCCAGCGTATAGGATCCGTCCGGACCGGTCACGGCGGTCAAGCCCTCCCAGTAGAGGGCCTTCTCCGGGATGATCCGGACCCTCGCCCCCGCCACGGGCCCGCGGGCGTCCCGGAGGACTCCATGGATCCTCCAGAGAGGGACGGAAGGAATCCTTAGCTCCGTAACCTTTCCTTCCTCCACAAGGACCTTCCAGGTCCCGGGAGAGAACAACCCCCTCCAGCGACGGATCATGATCCCCCTCTCGGGGTTCCCGCTCATGTTCCAATATCGCCGCAAGCGGACCACATACTTCCCAGGTCTCAGCTTGTCCTTCCTGCAAAGCCCCTCCTTGTCGGCAAGGACCGTGTAGGAATACCTGGTATTGCCGAGCAGGTTCATGGGGCCTTCCAAGTGGACGCATGCTCCCTTCAAGGGTTTCCCGTCCTTCCTGAAGACGCGAACCAGGATGCTCCCACCTTTCCCAAGACGCAGGTTCACGACCTTCTCGTCCCCCGGGAGAAGGTCGAGAAGGCCCGACTGGACGGGGACGAACCCGGGTTTCCTGGCCTCCACGAACCAGGGCCCCCCTGAGAGGCCCTCCAGGAAAAAGACCCCGTCCTTCCCCGTCTTCCCCGGCAGCGGCATCATGAAAGGCGGAAATTCGAAGGAGTCCCGCCGGGGGGCTCCCCTCGCGCCGGCTTTCCTTCTCCGCCGGAAGGTCCTCCATTCGAATTTCGCTCTTACATTCACTCCGGCCAGGGGGTTCCCTTCCCCGTCCAGGACGGTGATCCGGAGAGAGGCGGGTCTTGGAAGCCGGAAGGTTCCCAGGTCCGCCGTCTCTCCTTTTCGAAGGACCTTCCTTACCCCGGGGACGGCGTAGAGGGAGGAAGGCATGCCTCCCCAGAAGATCCACTCCCCCGGTTCCAGCCCCGTGCAATAGATTTCGTTTCCCCGTTTTGCCCGGATTTTCCTCCCCTTCTCGATTCCGCCGGACCGGGGAGAGAGCAAGACGGCTTCCAAAAACGCCGAGGCGGCGGGTTTGCCCTGGTAGTCCAGAACCCTTGCTTTCACGGCGCATCCTCTTTCCAGGGTGACCAGGATCCCTTGCGTCCCTGCCCGGACCCACTTTCCCGGCCAAGGCAGAAAACCGTCGGCCCGGGCCCCCAGGCGGAAGACCGCCCCCTTCTCCAGGGCCCCGATCCGGAACCTCCCGTCCTTGCCGGACCGGGCCGACTCCCCCGGGTTCGACCAGGATTCAGACCTGTCTCCCACCACCCGTCTCCTGGACAAGTAGATGTTCGCGCCCTGGACGGGGTTCCCCTGCTTGTCGATCACCCTCCCCGAAATGGAAAGCCCCTTGGTCAGGAGGAAATCCACTTCCATGGGGTAGGCCGCCGGGGCGATCTGGATTTCCTTGTAGGCAAGGGCGAAACCCTTGGCGTCCACAGTGAGTCCGACCGTCCCGTCCGGAAACCCGGGAAATGCATACCTTCCCTTTCCGTCCGTCACCACGGGCTCGCTTTTGAAGGCCCCCGGTCCCTCGGCGGAGACCGAGGCCCCGGCCACGGGGCGCCCTCTCTCGTCCAGGACCCGGCCCCAAACCTGGGTTCCCAGCTCGAGCTTGAGATCGGAGATCCTGTACTTCTTCCGGGCCTCTCTCAGGATCACCCGGGCCCGGGAGGGGACGTACCCCGCTTTCAGGGCTGTCACCTGGAAAATCCGCTCCCAGTCCTCCGGGCCTGGCTGGAAAGAGATCTTCCACTCTCCCCCCGGTCCGGTCCTGGTCCCGGCCAATGCCTTTCCTTTCCGGGAACGGAAGGGGAAAAGGTCGGAGAACCACTTGTCCAGGCGAACCTCCACGCCCGGGAGACCCCCGCCCTTTGGGTCCAGGACCCTGCCCGAAAGAAGGAGGGAGGAAGAGCCGGAAGGGCGTGGAGAGACCAAGACCTTTCTTCGGACTTCCTCTCTCTTCCCGGCCCTATTCTCCTTATGGGGGGAAGCGGCCGGGGACTTTCGCGCCTTTGGCCGAGGCGTGGAACCGGTGGAGAGGATTTTCTCGCCCGCCCTCTTTTCCCCGGTTCCCGGAAGGGCGGTTTTGCCTCCTCCGAGGAGAAGCCACCCTCCCCCGAGAAGGAGGACAAAAAGAAAAAAGAAAAGAAAGAACTTCTTCGGGACCTCCATGGAGACCTCCCCTGGGCAAAGAACGTCTCCAGGATACCTTTTTCCCGGGGTCCGGCCAGTCCCCAGGGAGGTCCCTATCCTTTCCGGACCTTGAGGTCCCCGGCGTCGGAGGCGCGGCCGCCGGAGACCTTCACCTTCCTGGAGGCCAGGATCTTTCCGTTCTTCTTCCCCCTGAGGACCACGGTCCAGGTCCCGGCAGGAACCTCCTCGAGCAGGAAGCGCCCGTCCCGGCCGGTCCGGATTTCCGGGACCTCGAGATTCGGCAGGAAGGGAGCGGCCCGCCTGCCCGATGCCCTGATGGAGATGCTCATGCGCACGGTATGCAC
>JALUZX010000366.1 GCA_027011425.1 Planctomycetota bacterium | reverse complement strand
GACCAAAGGCGGGACCTTTGGAGGGTATGCCCTTGGATGCCATGTGGATTCAGCGGGGGAGCGGGGCTGTCAGGCCTTGACCAGGTCCACTCCCAGGGGCCTCTTTTGTTTCCACGCCCCCCGGGTGAAGTCGGGGAACTTCACGGGGACGCTTCCCCCCGCGATGGAGCGCTCCGAGAGTTCGGTGACGGCCGACCAGGCGGCGGCGTCGTACACGTCCAGGTCGGGTTGCCCGCCCTCGAGCAGGGCCTGGATGAGCCGGTAGTCCTCGATGTAGTCCATTCCTCCGTGGCCGGCGGCTCCCCTGGTCCGTTTTTCCAGGGTCTTCCAGACGGGATGGTCGAATTCACGGATGTATTTTTCTCCGTCCTCCCACTGGTCGTGGGGGCTTCTTCCCTCGATGTAGACCTTGGGATCTGGGTATTTGCGGGCCAGGCCCTTTGTGCCCTGGACGAGGAAGTTCCGGCTGTAGGGCCGGGGGCAGTCCGTTTCGTGGGTGATGACGATGGTCTCTCCACGGGCGGTCTCGATGGTGGTGGTGATGATGTCGCCCAGGGCGTATTTACGGCGGGCCCGGGGGCTTCCGGGGCCGAATTTCCGGGCTGCCATGATGTTGAGGCCCCGGGATTTCGTGGCCACGGAGACGAGGTAGTCGAACTTGTTCCCCCGGTTGATGTCCATGCACCAGGCCACGGGGCCGAGTCCGTGGGTGGGGTAGAGATCGGCGTTGCGCCGGATGGAGTGGGCCAGCCGCCAGAGTCCCTCGCCCCGCTTGGAGAACTTGAGGGCCCTGAGGTCGTGGAGGTAGCCCCCTTCCCCGTGGAGGAGTTCGCCCAGGAGTCCCTTCCGGACCAGGTTGAGGGTCATCATCTCGAACCGGTCGTAGCAGCAGTTCTCCATCATGATGCAGTAGAGGCCCGTCCTCTCCGAGGCCTCCACGAGCTTCCAGCAGTCCGCCAGGGTCGTGGCGGCGGGAACCTCGGTGACGGCGTGCTTTCCGGCCTCCAGGGCGGCCAGGCAGACGGGCACGTGCCAGCGCCAGGGCGTGGCCGTATACACCAGGTCCAGGTCCTCCCTTTCGCAGAGGCGCTTGAAGTCGTATTCGCCTCTCCAGTAACCCTCGGGCCTGGGCCTGCCGGCCTTGACGCACCAGTCCTGGACCCTTTCCACCTTGGTCTTGACGATGTCGCAGACCGCCCGGATCTCGGCGCCCTCGATCTTGAGGAGGTTCCGGACGTGGGCGCTCCCCATGCCCCCCACTCCCACGAAACCGATCCGCACTTTCTTGAGAGGGTTATGTCTCAAGTTCGTTTGGGCGGGGCGTGTCGACCGGCCCGCGGCGCAACCCGAGAGCGCCATGCCTCCCAGGACGGCGCCCGCGCCTCCCCTGGCCGCGCGGGCGAAGAGTTCTCTCCTATTCAATGAGTCCGACATGTCCACCTCCTGGAATGGGGGGAAACACAAGCCAAGCCCGGGGCCGGGTAAGCTAACCCTTCTTCCCCCAGGAGACAAGGGACGGCCTGGAATTCGGTGGAGGCTTTTGAGCCGGACCCGTTTTGTCGGGGGGGCAGTTCCGATGCGGCCACGGAACCACGAACTGGACAAGACTTTCGTCGAGGCCGCCCATCAATGCCCTTTTCAAATGGCGCGGGGGAGTCGGGGCTTTGTCCCCCCTTCCAGGCTGGTGGTCACGCTGGGACCCCATCCATGGCCCGTGTCATTACAGGTTCAGGAGAGGAAGCCGTAAATCAATAGAAGAGGAAGACCCACCAGTTCTTCATGGGCCTCCCCTTGTCGTCCTTACAGGGGTTCTTGTATCCGGGCATGTTCTGGCGCCAGTAGACGAGCCACTGCCCCATGCAGTCCGGGGCGGTCTTCCGGTAGCGGTAGAAGCGCTCCATCTTCCAGAGTTCGGCCTTGTCTCTGCCGTCCTTGCCGTCGTGGAGGCGGTAGTGTTCGATCGTGGAGAGGACCGGGATGTTGGAGATCAGGTCGTAATCGCTTTTCGCGCCCGGGGGGAAGTGGACGTTTCCCGCCGCGGCGCAGTAGCCCTTCAGGGTCTTGATTCCGCCCTTCCAGTGGTACTGAAAACTCGTGGGCGAGAGGAAGCGAACTTTCCAGCCGTTCACGCGTGGGGCGGCGTAGAAGCTCTTGAAAGGCAAGCCGTATTTCTTGTCCAGGTCGAAGTCGGCGTATTCGTAGAAGTAGCGCCTGTAGTAGGGGCAGAAGTTGTTGTGGGCCATTCCCTCCATGGCGTGGGAGAGGTTCTCCATGCCGCACCCGATTCCCCGGCGGACATTGAAGAAGCTCACCCGGAAGCTCCTGCCCACCCAGGGAAGGGTGCGGCTGTGGCCGTTGCCCGCCGGGCCGTGCCGGCCGTGGATGGGGCGGAATTTCGCGGTGTAGTATTGTTTGTCCTCGATGGTCTCCAGGGGCGCCCCCTCCTCGTCGTGGTAGCACCAGAACCAGAGTTCGTGGACGAAGCCCCGGTGGATCATCTCTTCCAGGGAGAGGAGGCGCTTGGGGTTCCTTGGATCCTTCACCCCGTAGAGGGCCGTGAACCGGGGAGAGAAGAAGGCGGAGTAGTCGCAGTTGGGGCCCCTTTTCCCGCGCCGCCTCGGATAGAAGCTGCTGTTCTTTCTCTCCCTTCCCTTGGGGGGGACCGGGTCGCGGAGGTCCACGAACTTGAACACCTTGTAGCAAAGGAAGGCCGGCGCCTTGGGGTCCTTGTATCCGTGATACCGGCTCCCCTCGGCCAGGGCGGCGATCAGTTTCGCCGTCTTGCGGCGGACGATCTCCATGGTGGGCCCGTTGGCGAAGTCGAGAACGAGAACGCGGGGCTCCATTCGCCGGATCCGGTCGTGGTTCTTGGCGATCCAGGGGTCGGAGTTCCTGCAGCTCCTCGCGTTGGGCCAGATCGTGAGATCCCTGGTGTAAGAAGGCTGCCCCCGGGCGGTGGAGGAAAGGGCGAAGTGGAAACAAAGAACCCCGAGAAGAAGCAAACTCCGGCCCATGGATCCTCCTGTCGATGGGGATCCCCGGATTCTAACGGAAAAGCCGGAGTGGGGGCGGACCCTTTCGAAGGGCTCCCTGCCATGGGGGAATGGAGGGACTCCTTGACTTTTTGGGGGAAGATCCATAAATCTTTCTTTGTTTTCCGAAAGATGGAGGCCGCCATGAGAGTTTCCCGGATTTCCAGATTTCCTTTCGGGACAGGGTTGGTTCCGGCCTTGCTCCTTCTTCCCGCCTTTCTCGGCGGATGCGACTCGGGTTGGGGGGCTTTTTCCGCCCAGGCCTTTCCCTGCGAGCCGGGGGGGCCGGTGATCTCCTATCTTTGCGCCCACAAGGGAGATGCTCCCTCCAGGAAATACCTGGTCTACTGGCACTTCGGCGTCAATCAGGCGGCTGTGGACACGTACACGGGCAAGTGTTTCTACAAGTGCAGGGAGATCCGTTTCCCGAAAGGATGCAACGCCGCCTTGATCCACAAGGACGACAGGATTACCTTCGTCCGCGTTCCGGAGAACGCCTTTTGCCGGGAGTGGAAGAACATCTCTTCTCCCTCCATCAAGGGAGAAGAGGGTCTCATCGGGATCGGTCCCTTGACCAGGAAGATCAAAGAGAACCCCAAACTCGTGGTGAACCTGGACAAGGCCCAGGAGGACCCGGCCTTCAGGAAGGCCTGGCAGGCCTTCTTGAAGGAATAGGCCCGTTGAGGATCCACTCCTGTTCGGGCAGGATCCTGGACCTTTACGGCTCGAAGGAGATCGCCGTCGATTCCCTCCTGCGTATCCGCTCCGATTCCCCCCTCCGGGCCCGGTACGAATCCGCCCGCGCACCCAGGCGCGCCCGGGTCACGGACCTGCTCATCCTCAACTGCCTCCCCTGCCCCCTCCAGGCCCGCAAAGGCCGGGTCCTCAGCCGCTACGCCCTCCGGATCTCCTGCAGGTGAGAAACCGGGTTTTCTGAGGAATCCAGGGATAGATAGCCCTCATTTGGCCCTCACCGCCGGCCGCCCACCGGGATAGACGGGTACGGGGCCGCTTGCATGGCTGTGGGGATGGTTTATAGTGACCTGATGTAAAACTTTCCGGAAGAACCCGGACTGATTGAGTTCCTGCAGAAGGGGGTCCAAAGGGAAACGTGTATTTTTTTGAGAAGGAGAAAGGTTTCGTGAAAGTTTACATCCCCGTTTGTTTCCAGGTTTTCATCCTTCCTTTCCTGGCTTCCGGGAGCCTTTCCGCGCAAACGGCCTGGCTTGGAAATCCCCGCCTTTCTACGCCCCAATGGGGTTTTGAGCACCAACGTCTCGTTGCCGGTGATTTCAACGGCGATGGGAGGGTGGATATCGTGGACGCTCTTTTCAATGATTCGGGGAGTTGGTCCGGTTGGTTTATTGCAAATTACGGCAGCGACAGCCGGTTTTGGAACAGGCTTTTGATCAACATGGGGAACGGCGCCTTCCGGGAGGCCGACGGGGCCTTGCCGAGGGATATCGATTCAGAGTGGAAGGGAGGGGTGTCCGGCGACCTTGACAAGGATGGAGACGTGGACTTCATCCTGACCAATGGTTTTCACATTTACATCTACTGGAACAACGGAAAAGGCGCCTTTAAAAGAGAGGTGGACACCCATGGATTGAAGGTTCCGAAGGGTTGTTCGGTCTTTTCCGTTCACAAGGCGGATATGGACAATGATGGTGATTGGGATATCTATTTCTCCTGCCTTCCCGGAGTGAACGGCGGTGGACAGGACAGGTTGTTCTTGAACGACGGGAAGGGGTTCTTTGTAGATAAAACGGCATCGAATTTTCCCAGGCAAGCCGATTCCTCCTACAGGGTCGTTTTTGCCGACCTCGATGGGGACGGTGATCATGATATAATCAAGTCCCTTCAAAACCCGGGTTCGGGGCGGGAATGCACCCTGTGGTTGAACGACGGGAAGGGGCGGTTCACCGATGCCTCCGGAAGGGTAAGCACCGTTCGGGCCGCTTCTGTGGGCTACAGGTTCGGGTCCATGACCGGGGACGTCGACGGGGACGGGGACCTGGACCTCCTCCTGGTGCCAATGGGCGGCAAGGCCCTTCCCCTGGTGTTTCTGTTGAATGACGGGAAGGCCGGTTTCTCCTGGTGGCGGAAGGTCCAGGTACCGAGCCGGAAAGGGTGGCCGGACACGGTTGCCGACGGGAATTCCTATGGAGAACACGCCGTCGTCTTCGATGCAGACGGTGACGGTCTTCCGGACCTGGTGGCGGCCTGCGACAAAGATCCTGTCCTCGAACCGATGCTAAAGGGCGGAGGGGGGAGGGTTCGGATGTGGCGGAACACGGGAAGGGGAAATTTCAAAGAGGTGACCGAAAGCCGTCTCGGCGTGAACATCATCAATGACCCGGTGGAAATCCTGGTCGAAGACGTGGACGGAGACGGCGACAAGGATTTCCTGGTGGATTCGAAGTTCGGGCAGATCCGCCTTTTCGTCAACAACGGCAAGGGGTTCTTCCGTGATTGTTCGTTGACCGATGTTCCCCACGAGGGTGTCGAGCCTTACACGATGGGGGGATATACACGTTCCACGGATTTTGACGGCGACGGGGATCTGGACCTGGCCGTGGCCGTGGACGGTGTCTATTCTCCCGTGAAAAGAAGGGGCGTGCTCCTCTTCCGGAACGACGGCGAAGGCCGTTTCACGGATGTCACGGACCCTCGTGTCCCCGTATTCGGTCCGAAACCGGGGTCAGGGTGCCATGAACCCGATTTCATGGACTTCCACGACATAGACGGCGACAAAGATCCGGACCTGATCTTGAGATGGGGGGGCGCCTACGTGCTGTTGAACAACGGGAGTGGAAGGTTTTCCCTCGGCTCCCCCGGGGACCTGGGCCGGGCGAGCGACCCTTGGGTATGGATCGACGTCGACAGGGACGGGGACGAAGGCCTTGTCGACTATATGCTGGGGGTATACGACAACAGGGGAAAAGGGAAATTCCTTTGGACTGGGAAATATCTGGGCCCCAAAAGTCTCCAGAAGAAATTGTACGACCCTCATGTCGCCGACGTGGACGGTGATGGAAACCTGGACATCGTGTGCCGGGAACAGGGGAAGACCGTGAATGAAGGTTTCCTGGTGGTTCTCCGGAACCAAGGGCCGAAGAATTTTTCCCTGCACCAGGTCGTTCCCGTTTTCAACAAGGATTCCGGTTTCCAGGTCAAGGATCTGGACGGCGACGGGTGGCCGGACCTGATTCGTGGTTGGGCCTGGGTCTACAGGAACGACCGGGAAGGCCGTTTCAAGGAGGTCTTTGGAACCGGTCTGCCGGGGAGCACGGCCTCCAAGGAAATGCTGAAAGAATTCGTCCTGGGGGACCTGAACGGGGACGGTCTGCCCGAGATTCTTTCTTTCGAGTCGCATCATCATCACATCGATGCGGCCGGAATAAAGGGTTGGGTCAGTATGCGAAGGCTCTGGCGGAACCTGGGCGACATGAGGTTCGTCGAGGAGACACACCTCTGGGTGGAGCCGAGGGGGATCGGGCGCCAGGTGGGAGGGATGTCTGGAGCTTCCGGGAACCGGGGCGTGGCCCTCCTGGACGTGGACGGGGACGGCGACCTGGACCTGGTGGAGCAGACGGGTTGGCCCCACCTCGGGCACTACCTTGGGATTCGTTACAACCTCAACCAGCAGGTTTCCGTTTATGGGACCTGGGGCCTCGGGAAAAAAGGGATCGTGGAAATATACGGGCATGAGGGTGATTCCGTTCTCCTTTTCGCGGGCCTCCCCGGGAAGGGGATTGCCTTGCCTGGGCTTGGGCTTTGGAGATTGTCGAGCAAGGTTTTCTCGTTGGTCGGTTCCGGACATCCAGTGAGAGACAAAAGAAGGATCAACAGTTTGTGGGCGGCGGCGGTGAATGTCCCCCGGGATGCTTCCTTGCTGGGAGGGAGAGTCAGGTTCCAGGGTTTGTTTTTCCGGCCGGGAAGAGGCCTTTTCCTCTCGGGCTCCGATACTGCCGTTGTGACGGGTTTTTGAGGAGGCGCGATGAGAATCCTTTCGGGTCTTCTTTTGTTCAGCTTCCTGGCGGGCTCGGTCTCGTTCTCCCAAAGCTTCGTCGTGGTCCCTGCCGGGTCGGGCGGGGCGGAAGGTTCAGGGATGGTCGGTGTTCCCGGGATGTATGCCCCGGCGAGGGCGCAGTTCCTTTATTCCAAGTCCGTTATGCCCCCTCCCCCATTTTCGATCAAGGAGATATCCATCAGGCGGGATGGACGGGTATCGACGGCCTTTCAGGCGCACAGCTACCAGGTGGAATTGTGGGCGAGCCACCTTCCCAGGGACCCTGTTTCCGGGTACGACGCCTTCTGGTCGAGGAACCGAGGCAAGGACTGGACCAAGGTCTTGAGGAAGAAAACTCTTTATTTCCCCGCCGATCAGAAACCTGTCCAAGGACCGTCCCCCTTTTCCGTGCGGCTCGTCCTCGACTTCCCTTTCACCTACAAGGGCGGTGCGTTCATGATGGAGTGGGTCTTTCATTCTTCCTCCAATGAAAGAAGGGAATGGTACGCGGACGCCGTGGACGATTTCTCCTGGAAGGGGGAGCCGGCTGGGGCGAAAGTGGCCTACTCGGGGACCTCCTGGCCGCCGGGAGTTCGAACCTATGTCCCCCCTCCTTTCCTGTCCTCCCGCTTCGTACATTACGGATACGTTCAGACCAAAGGCCGGCAAATCCTTGTTCTCGGCCTCGTCGGAAACAACACGAAGAAATGGGGAAATCTTCTTCTCCCCTTCGATCTCAGAAAGCTCGGGTTTCCCGGAGGAGGGTATTCGACCGTTCCTCTACTCTACACGAATGCTGTAATTTTCGTTTCGACCCTGTCGAAAAGGGGAAAACCTCCATGGGAGGATTGGGTCTGGGTCGAACTCGACGGGGGTTTCGTGCCCGATGACAAGGCCGTCGCCGGGATGAAATATACTTTCCAGATGCTTGGCTTCTACTCGGGTCCTGGCGGGACCTGGGCGGAAACCTCAAACCTGGCTACATGCACCGTCGGGGGCGGTTTTACCGGGAAAAGCAAGTTTTTCACATTCTATAGCTACCACCGCGGAAACGAGCCCGCCGCCTGGTACCATGCCCCCCGGGGCCTTGTCATGAGGCTTCGATAGGTATGCTCAACCGGTCCAGTAGGAGGCGTAGCGTTCCATGGCGTCGGCTACGGCCCGGGCGTTGGGGAGGGGCGTGCCGGGGTAGAGGCCGTAGATCATGGTGAGCCCTCCTTCGGGGGAGCCCAGGGTGGAGACTTCTTTGCGGATCAGGGCGTCGATCTGGGCCGGTGTGCCGTGGACGGTGATCTCCGTCCGGTCGATGTCCAGGTCGACGGCGACCTTGCCCTTGATGTTTTCGGCGATCCAGTCGATGCCGTTCACCAGGTCCTGGATGTTGAGCACGTCCAGGGGGCATTCCAGGAGGAGGGGCGCCAGGGACCGGACGTCGCCGTCGCAGTGACAGTGGACCACGGCGCCGGCCCGGCGGGCGGGTTCCATGAGGCGCTCATAGGCGGGCTGGATGTATGCGGCGAAATGGTCCGGCGAGATCATGGGCCCCGACTGCATGCCCAGGTCCTCGGGATAGAACATCCACTCCGCTCCGTCCTCCAGGGCCTTCTCCACGATTCGGAGGTTGAAGTCCTCCACCATCTCCAGGAGGCGCAGCAGCCGGGGCTCCCCGTCGGCCATGTCGTAGGTGAGGTTCACGTAGCCTCTGAGATCGCAGAGCTGCTGGAAGGTATGGCCGTGGCGGAGGCCGCCGGTCTTCAGGCGGCGGTGGGGCTTTCCCATGTCGTTGGGCTGGGGAAGGTATTCCCCCATGCCTTCGCCCTTTTCCGGGTCGGGCGGGGTGTAGTTTTCGAAGGAGGCCCAGTCCTCCAGGGGATGGCCCGTCACGGTGCCCACGATTCCGTCGATGGAGGTCTCCCAGACGCAGCCCCAGGGGTCGGTGAAGGGCTCCCCCGCCCTGGCGTTGGGTGCGAGGGGCGGGCTGTAGGGAAGATCGGGAGGCACGAAGTCCGGGAAGAGCAGGGGATGCTCCGCCATGAGTTCCACCAGGGCCTCCTGGGGGAAGTGGGCCCAGCAGGAGGCGTTGACGTGGTAGACCATGGGGACCCGGTCGGGCCTCTCGAAGCGCGCGGCCTTGAGGAGATTCCTGTCGGAAGGATGGAGAGGACGGTCGTCACCGCATAGGGGCCCCT
>JALUZX010000365.1 GCA_027011425.1 Planctomycetota bacterium | reverse complement strand
CTGCCAGGTGGACGAGATGGAGCCCGGGTAGCCCACGAGCACCACCGCGTCCAGCCTGCCGATGTCCACCCCGAGTTCCAGGGCGTTGGTGGCCACCACGGCATCGATCCTTCCCTCCCGCAGGCCCTTCTCGATGGAACGCCTCAGGTTCGGAAGGTAGCCGCCCCGGTAGCCCGCCACCCTCTCGGGGTCCATCTTCAACTCTCGGGCCAGGTCCTTGAGATACTTGGTGACCACCTCCACGGTGACCCGGCTCCGGCAGAAGAAGATCGTCTGGATCCCGGCGGGGAGGATCCGTCGTGCGATCTCCAGGGCGGACTCCACCGAGGATTTCCGCAAACCAGCATTTGGATTGACGACCGGGGGATTGTAGAAGAGGAAGTGCTTCTCCCCCCTGGGGCTCGCCTCCTCGTCCACCAGCTCAACCGGCTCCTCCAGGACCCGCTCGGCGTGCTCCGAGGGGTTTCCGATGGTGGCGGAACAGCAGACGAAGACCGGCTTCGAGCCGTAGTGGGCGCAGATCCTCTTCAGGCGGCGGATCACGTTGGCCACGCTGGAGCCATAGATCCCCGTAAGCGTATGCAGTTCGTCCAGGACCACGAACTTCAACGCCGCGAAGAAGCCGTGCCACTTGGGGTGGTTGGGGAGGATCCCGAGGTGGAGCATGGTGGGGTTGGTGATGAGGACATGGGCCCCCTCCCGGAGGCGCGCCCTGACAGAGGCGGGCGTGTCCCCGTCGTAGACCGCCACGTTCAAGTCCTCCCGCCCCATGGACTGGAGGAGGTCCGAGAGGGAGGCCTCCTGGTCGCGGGAGAGGGCCTTGGTGGGAAAGAGGTAGAGGGCCCGGGTTTCGCTTCCCTCCGAGAGGACCCGGTCCAGGACGGGCAGGTTGTAGCAAAGGCTCTTTCCCGAAGAGGTGGCCGTGGCAACGGCCACGTTCTTTCCTTCCCTGACCAGGCGCACCGCCTGGGCCTGGTGCCTGTAGAGGCGTTCGATTCCCTTCCTCCCCAGGGCCTCCCGGAGGTCTCCCCGGACCCAGTCGGGAAAGTCCGCGAACCGGCCCGCCCTGGCTTCCACCACCCGGTGGGCCCGGATCCGGGGCCCAAGCTCCGGGTCCTTCTCGAGCCTTTCCAGGACTTTCAGGACTGGATCCATGGACTCACCTCGACAGCAGCCGGATCACCCCCGACGCCCCGGGTCAAGGGACGTTCCAGGTGGACAGGGCATTCTGCCCGGATCCCCCCTCCGGCGCCACAGGAAGAGTTCCCCGGAGCGAGCGCCCATTGCGGGGCTCCGGACGTCCCGCCATGGTGGAATCCTTTCGATGAATGTGCTTCCGCCCCAAAAAAGCCCGGCGCCCCCTGGGGGAACGCCGGGCCGGCCTGTCGGGTCAGGTGAAAATCATTTCTTCTGGACAGAGGCGTACTTGGTGAGGACCAGGCCCAGCCTGTTCTTCTTGGAAGGATAGGCAAACTGGAAGTAGATGGGCTTGAAGAACCTGGCGAACGAGCCGTGGCCGGGAATAACGAAGGGAACCGCGGCGGCGCCCTTTACGACCCTGGCCATCCGGACCCCCACGATGTTGGTGTAGAGGAAGCAATGGGGAGCGCCCGCGGAGGTCAGGTTGAGGGGCAGGTTCAGGAAGTAGAACTTCTTGTTGCTGTCGCCGATGAACAGCATGGCGTATTTCCTGGCCGGGTCGATGTCCTTGGCGCCCGAGAGGGTGATGTAGAACTTCTTGCCGAAGCCCACCTCGCCCTTGTGGCCCAGCTTGCCGGCGGCGCAGTTCTTATTGGGGTAATCCACCCATTTCAGTCCGGACTTGACCACTCCGGGGAAGAACAGGAAGGAGATCGTGGCGTTGAAGTAGCCTCTTCCCTTGGCGGAAGCGGACTTGAGGCCCGCCTCGCGGATTCCGTAGGTCAAAGCCAGGCGGGTGGCGTTCTTCACGGGGATGTCCACCTTGAAGCTATACCTTCCGGGCTTGGAATAGGCGAAGTGCTTCTTGCCGACAAAGCCCTTGATTGCCGCCGGACCGTAGATAAATCCGTGGAAGTAGACCTTGAGGACGCCGTTGAGCTTCTTGCCCGGGATTCCGTAGGCCCAGGTGAACTTGGGGGCCTTGGCGCCGGCCTGGCCCTTGCCGTAGACCTTTCCGTAGACGTTGAGAAACGCGCCGGGACGGAAATGATGCCCCCTGCGCCGGTGGAGCCCGGCGGCCAGCCTGGCAAAAGCGAAATTGCACCGCGTCTTGCCCTTGTCGAAGGCCGAAAGGATGAGAGGCTTGACGATGTCTCCCGCCTTGTAGGTCTTGGAGTTGAGTTTCAAGACCTTGGCCGCCACTCCGCCGGGCTGGTCGGCATGGAGTTTCTGGACGGGAGTCTGGGCGATGAGCCCCGCGGCGAGGACGCCCAGGGCGAGGGGAAGAAGAGCTTTTCTCATGGTTGTACCTCCTGTCATACATTTTCGAAAGACCCCTCCGCGAAAGGCGGAGGGCACCGATCTTTCTGCGGCCCCGTCTGGAACCGCGGGATGAGACACCCGGATAGGACGAATCATGAAGGACTCAAGTGCGGTCCTTTCCAGGATTTATCCCCTCAAAAGGCCCGAAATGCCGGGAATACACACTTTTTTTACTTTTCCCC
>JALUZX010000364.1 GCA_027011425.1 Planctomycetota bacterium | reverse complement strand
GAGCTACCGGCTGAGGGACCTGGAACACTGGGTGGACCAGAGGTGAGAGAGACGGGAAAAAAGAAAGGGGGTGATAGGGGTTTGTTAGGGTATGGCCCCCCCATGGGGGGGCCAGTAGGCCCCTTGGGAGTCGTAAAAGAAGGTGTCGTCTTATCTCGTAAAAGTAGGTGTCGTTTGAAAGCTGGTCATCACCGACGGGAATCCGGGTGTGATCAAGGCATTGAAAGGCCTTTGGCCCTTGGTTCCCAGGCAGAGGTGCGTGGTCCACAAGACCCGCAACGTCCTTGATCGGGTGCCCAGGAAGAGCAAGGGGCGGGTGAAGAAGGCCCTCCACAAGATTTTCTATGCTCCCGACCTTAAGGGCGCGGAGAAAGCCGCAGAAACCCTCTTTGAGAAGTTCGGGAGGGAGTTCCCTTCGGCCCGCGAGACCTTGGCCCGAGACCTGGCGGATTGCCTGGTTTACTTCAAGTTTCCGGCGGTTCACTGGAAGAGAATCCGTTCGACCAATGTCATCGAGAGGAGTTTCAGAGAAGTCCGCCAGCGAACGAAGGTGGTGGGAAGATTTCCGAACGAGACGGCTGCCCTCACTTTGATCTGGGCTACCCTGGAACAGGTAGGGGTTAAGTGGCGGGGCGTGCAGATGGATCAGGATATACTTGGATCCGTTGGATCGCCCTCTAAGGAATTCGGAAAAAAACCCCTGAGGGTCAAGTGCGCAAAAAAGTATCTTGAAGCGACCTGAGCAAGGTTTACCATGTTTTTTTCCACCGAGGAAGGCCGGTGGACCGGCTTTCAAATTTCCACCCAACTTCGGGACGTTGCCCGAAGGCCGGAGAAAAGCCGGGTGATACCGGATTCTTATAGTTATCTAATTTTTTCGTATTTTACTAGGCCCCCCTTGATCAATATATTCTTTTCTTTAAGAACAACCCATTTATCCCATTTATTTTTCCCTTTTTCTTTTTCTTTTTCTTTTAAAACAAGTTTCCATTCCCCTGGGAATAAATGCCAAAATACAACCTTCTCTCCTGGCCCCAAAATGTCCCAATTTCCAAGCATTTTACCTTTACTGTAATAAAACATCTTACTTAAAAAAAGACGGTCATATTCATTATATATTTTCCCTTTATAACCATTTTCTAGTTCGAGTTTCTTATATAGGTCTAAATTTGAAATTATTGATGCTTTTATGATTTTTCTCTCATCGGCCCGGCAATTTTCCCTTTTAAAACCCCAGTCAACCAACAGCCCTCCCATTTTCCGGCAATCAAAATCAAGAACGGAAACCTGCCCAGGGAATACCTTGAATTCTTTGGGATAAACAACGGCCAATTTCCCGACAAAAAAACAAAAATAAGACCCCTTTCTTAAATTATTTAAATAGATAATCTTTTTTTGGGTTACAAACTTTAGGCTTGCCCCTCCTACCCCATCCTTTCCGGCCCTTGCAAAATACAAAACACCATCTAATTCTTGGTCAGCAATTATTTTTACACTTCCATAATCAGCGAGATTCTTCTTGTTATATTGGGTTTGGCTATTAGATAATTCTACACACTTTAATTCGTTCTCCCCCCTAAAAAAAATTTCTTTTGAAACAACAAAATTTTCTCCAAAAACCCCAGTAAAAAGAAAATGCCCAGAACTTAACCCACTTATACTTGCCTGATTCCCCTTCCCCCCAAGGGACATTCCGTATAGTGGCATAATAAATTGTTTACATCCACGCCCAATCACCTCAGAAATCCAAAGCTCATTCTTTTTGTATTTACGTTGTTCCCTTATAATGGCTTTATTTTTTTTGCTCTCATTTCTCAAAAAAACCGATTCATTGGCTCCACCAACCAAAGAAATTTCTTTACTACAATAAATATTTATTCCGGCATCAATTTCTCCCCAGTCATTTATTCTTCCTTTTGCCTCCTTTTTCAATGAGAAATATCCACCTTTTTCCTTTGAGAATATATTAAAATCACCAATCTTTTGTGATGAAAGGTCGAAAAGCAACCCCTCTTCGGGAAAAGTTTTTTCTGGGTTAATACGCCCCCCGACAATCAAAAGCTTACAAATCCAACGTCCAGGAGGAAGAAATTTAAATTCAAAACATTCCCTGCCATCGTATTTAATATGTTCTCCCCAGAAAAACCCGATTGGCCTTATCAGGCCAAAACCGTTATCCAAATTAAAGAGAAAAATTGCCGCCTCTTCGCCTTTATTTCTTTTTTTTAGACGCCTAGACAATTCTTTCGGCAAAAAAACGGTGAGGCATGAAGTTTTCGGAAAAATGAATTCGGGAAGTCGGCCATAATTTATTACCTGACTGAAACTCAACCCTTTCTTCTTGTATAACGGGTAACCATCACCCGGGTAACACTTAAATTCAAGAACAACGTTTTCTTTCTTCCATTTCGGGTTAACTATTTTCACAATATCTTTGATGCATGCCCGGTAAGCGCCATTCCTATCGGCTCTCAAGACCAGTGAATCATCTTTATTCTGTATAGAGGCAACAAGATGATGGAAACCCTTCAACTTTTCCTTATAAGCATCAAAGTTTTCCAGAGCATTAAACCATATTTTCGTAATTTTCTTTTCCTCAGATGACCCTTGTCCCGGTGAACCATCATACCCCTTAACTACAATCAAAGCGCCCGGCAAGGGTTCATGAGATTCTGTTTCAACAAAACCAACCGCTTCATCATTATCTCCCTTTAGTTTTCTAATATTAATTCTTTCCTTGGATTTCTCATTAAAACTTGCCCTTCGCTTTCCCTCGGTAATGCCACTTGAAACATTTCCGCTTTTTCCATGGATTTTGTTTTCCAAAAAAAGTTTTCTATTTTCTTGGATTTTTGCGCCACCCGGGAGTATTAATAAAATTAAAGTGGCCACGAAAAAAACCATTACCCCTATTCCTAAAAACATATGCAATAAATCGCTTTTCCAATTTCTCTTTGTCATCATACCTTATGTTGTTTTTAGGGCTCTGCGCTTGACAGATAAAACTTTTTGGGTGCAACTCGCAGTACGCGGCACGTAAATCCATATACTATAAGGGTTATGAGTTCTTTGTTGGAAAGAGGTGGGCCTCCAAGGGCAAAACAATAGCTTGAAAAATCCATGTTTCCCCAAATAAGGAGGCCCGAGATGATTGTAGACGTGGGACTGGGAGCGCTCAACCCCTAAGCCCTGCGAGAATTGGAGAGGATCGAAGGGATGCTCTCGGAAGCCAAGGAGGAAGGCTGGCCCCTCCACATATTCGCTGTGGCCAGCACCTCCGGCCGGTCCTTGATCCCCTTGTTCGTCGTGATCAAAAGGCTTCCCCGCCCATACCGGTGGCTCCCCTGCCGGAAAAACAAACTCGCCTCCTGGCGGGTCATGGGCTCGAAGCCCACTTCGTCGATGATGAGAAGCGAGACGTTGGCGTATTTCTTCCTCCTCAGCCTCTGGGGGCCCAGGTCCGCGTCCCTCTTCATGGCCGCCAGCAAGTTCCTCCAGGAGGAAGAAGACCACGCTGAAGCCCCTCTCCACGGCTCTCACGCCCAAAGCGGCGGCGAGGTGGGTCTTCCCCACCCCGGGCGGCCCCTGGATCAAAAGCGTGGCGTGCTCCCGGATCCAGGCGCAGGTCCCAAGCTTCTCGATCCGGCTTCGCTCCACCGAGGGTTGGAAGGCGAAGTCGAAGGACTCCAGGGTCTGGCCCTGGGGGAGCCCCGAGGGCTTGAGAGAGGTCCGGATCCTCCTCTCCTCCCGGCTTTGGATCTCCACGTCCAAAAGCTTGTCCAGGAAACGGGCTGTTCGGGGAATTCTCCGCCCTTTTGGCCCTTCAGGGACCCACAAATTCTGCAGAGAAGGGGGGGAATCAAAAAGAGAGGCCCGCCCCGAGGAAGGGCCCGTAGAGGTCCACGCCGCCTACGTTCAGGTGCTGGTATCCGCCCTGGAGGCGGAAGGCTCCGAGCTGGAACCCCAGGACCCCCCTTCCTTCCACGGCCCAGGCGTCTCCCAGGTTTCCGGCGTGGAACTCCAGGGAAAGGAGCCAGGGATCGCCGGGCTGGAAATCGGCGGCGTAGAGAAAATCCAGGCCCGCCTTCCCGCCGTTCTCGTCTCCCCAGAACCGCACTCCCAGCCCCGTCCGGAACTGGGCCGTCTCACCCTGGGCGAAGCGTAAGGTCACGTCGGCCACTCCCATGATGAGGTCCTGGGAGCCGAGTTCCCGGTAGTAGTCCAGCCTCCCGGAAAAGCCGATACGGGAACTCGTATCGACAAGAAAGGTCAGACCCGTCCGATCGAGGCCGTGGAAGTCGTTGCCGTTCTCCAGGGCCAGGTCCGCCTTCCAGCCCTTCCCTCTCCCCCGGTTCTTCGAATAGGGAAAGACCATGCTCCCGGACTCTCCGTAAGCGTAGGGACGCTCCAGGAACCAACCCTGCCTCCGGAACCCCAGGTCGTCCACCGCCATCTGGGGGAGAGTGAAGGGAAGGAGGAGGGTCCACTCCAGGATCCCCGCCTCCAGCTCTTCCAGGGGATCTCTTTCTTCTTCCTCCTCCTGGTAGTAAAAATCCCCGCACCGGGAGCCCCGGCTCTCCCGGGGGCGGGAGTTCTTCTTTTTCTTTCTCGTCGCCTGCCGGAGCTTGTCCAGCTTTCCCTGGAAAGGAGCGGAGGCGCAACCCGAAAGCAGGAAGGCCGCGAAGATGAGCCAAAAGATGTTCCCCGCCTTTTTCATGGAGGCGATCATCCCTCCCAGGCCGGAGCCCGCGCAAGGACCTCTTTCATGAAACTCACGGGAGCATACGCCCGCCACTACAAGGAGGAACGTTTCCGCACCTTCTGGGGGAGGCGGACCATGAAGAAGGAAAGGAAGGCCCTCTCCGCCCTCTTGGAGCTGGCCTCTCCCCTGGAAGGTCCCTGGCTGGACATGCCTTGCGGGACGGGCCGGCTGGCCGGGCTCCTTCCGCGGCCCGTGTGCTGTGACCTGAACCCGGCCATGCTCCGCCTGCTCGAGCCGGTCCGCCCCGCCGTCCGGGCCTCGGGCCTGGCCCTCCCTTTCCGGGACGGCGCATTCGAAGGGTTGCTCTCCATCCGCTTCCTCCCCCACCTGGCCGATTCCTCCGAGCGGATTCAGGCCCTCTCGGAGATGGCCCGCGTCTCCAGGCGCTGGGTGCTGGTGAGCTTTTTCCACGCCCTCTCCCTCCAGGAGGCGCGCAGGAAGGCCAAGGAGGTCCTCTTCCACAGGAGGCGCGGCAGGAAGTCCATTACCTTCCGCCGCTTCCGCGGGGAAGCCCGGGCCGCCGGGCTCCAGGTCCGGGCCGTCCGTCCCCTGGCCCGGTTTTTGAGCGAGCAGTGGCTCGTTCTCTGCCGGGTCGGGGGTTCAGGTTCCTCCGGTCCGGAGGATGGACCCTGAGGACTACCGCCCCGCGGCGTGGGCCAGGACTTTCTCCAGGCCCGCGGAAAGGGCCAGGAAACGCTCCACTCCGGGAAGCACCAGGTAGCGGACCTTTCCCTGCCGGGCGGCTTGCTCCACCGGGCCCAGAAAGACCCGGTCCGGGTCTTTCTCCCCTTCCAGGAAGAGCGTCCTCTTCCCCCCGAGGGGGGCCACGTTCCCCGGGTCCACGGGAGGGCCCGAGACCAGGACCAGCCCGGCCCAGAGCTTCGGGTGGGCCAGGCAGGCGTAGTAGGCCTGGCTCGCGCCCCGCCCCTGGCCCGCCAGGGTGATCCCCGAGGGCGAAAGACCGAATTCGCGGATCAAGGTATCCCGGGCGGCCCGGATCGGGTCTCCCCCCTTCTTGAGAAAACCCGTCTGGAGGCAGGCCACGACGACCTTGTACTTGGCCGCCAGCGCCGGGAGCCGGCCGGCCCCGTGCACCTGGGCCAGGTCGGCCTCCCCCCCCAGCTCGTCGGGAAGGAAGAGAAGCCCCCTTCTCTCTCCCCGGGGGGGAAGGCCCGGGGGAACGTAGACCCGCATGGGCACCACCGTCCCTCCTTTCACCTGCGTCCCCGCCGGGATGTCCCCCAGGGCCTCGGGGAGCGGGTCCATCCCTTCCTCCATGAGGCGGCTCCAGGCCTCGGCCAGGACCAGCCCGCTCGCCTGGTCCACCTCCACCAGGGGAGGATTTCCTTTCTCCGGATTCACCGTCCTGTCCAGCTCCCCCAGGACCGCCACCAGCGAGGGAAGGGCCCCGGCCCAGTGGGGCGGAGAATGGCCCTTCTCCGCGGCGGCGGGACGGCGCCTCTTCTCCAGGAGCGTGTAGAGCTTCCCGGCCAGCGAAGACCTCTCCTTGAACCGGTCCAGCAGGTAGAAGGCGGTCCTCCTGTTCAGGATGCCCGGGCGGGAGGGGGGTTTTCCGTGGAAACGGATTTCTGCCTCCCCCAGGTAGCGCCCGGGAGGGAGACCGCCCACCGGAAAGGGCAGGGTCACGTCGTAGCGCAGGAGTTCCTCCCTGCCGGCTTTCCCGGAAAACTTCCTCTCCCCGAGGATCCTTCCCGTCCAGGGATCCCGGACCCGGAAGATCAATTCCATCCCGGCGGGGATCTCCATGGGCACAAGAAGCCTCACCGTGAGATGGATCACGCTTCCCTTCCCCGCCTCCTGCGCCTCGGGGAGGGCGTGGAGAAAGAGACGCATCCGGAAGAGGTTTTCCGGCGTCTCGGAAAGCCCCGCGCCGGCGAGGACGGCCCGGCTCAGCCCGTCCAGGACCCGCCCCGCCTCCTCCGTGGCGAGGCCTTTGGCCGCATCCACCAGGTGAGGGATCATGGCAGCCCGCCGGCGGGGGGAGGCCTTTTCCGCGGTCTTCACCGCCAGGGCCAGGCGCCGCGCCAGGGCGGGCGGGTCCTCCATCCTCCCCAAAAAGAGCCCCTGGCCCGGTGCGGGGGCGCAGAGAAGGAGGAAAAGAGAGAGGACCAGCCCGGTCATTCCCGGGTCGGGTAGGTTTTCAGGACGTGTTCCCGCCATTTCTTCTCCAGCTCCAGGATGCCGAACTTGTAGACCTCCCTGAAGACCTCCCTCTGGGGACGCTTCTCCATGATGCCCCGGACGAACCGCTTCAGCCTGGCCCCGCCGTAGGCGGTAATCAGGAATTCCACGTAACTGAAGCTCAGGGCGTGCTCCAGGGGGGTGAGTTCGTCGATGAGCTTGTTGTAGAAGCTCGGAAAAGAGGGAAGGTTCGCCCCCAGGGCCACCTTGGAGCGGATGTAGGCCCTCCACTTCCCTCCCCGGAAGCCCACCATGGTGTTCTGCTCGGTGTAACAAAAATTGGTGCACCTTCCGTCCAGGAGAAATTCGAAGTAGTGGGCCACCCCCGCGTCGAGCCAACCGGCCTTCCTCTTTCCGATCCACACGCAGGGAGTGATGTTGGAGAGCATCAGGTGGGCCACGTTGTGGACCAGGCACCTGTGGAGGTCCTTGTCGTTCCGGGTCCCCCTGCCCTTGGCGACGGTGAAGGCCGGACGGGAGCCGAGGAGCTTGCTTCCCGTTCCCCCCCGCCCCCCGAGCCCGGTGATCCGGGGAGAGACCCGGGCCTGGTCGGAGGCGTTGTTCCAGATAAAGATACGGAAAGGTGGATGAAAGTCCGCGTCGGAACAAGCCATCACCTTCTTGAACCGCTCGTAGAACGCTTCGAGCCTGTCCAGGTAGAGGTGGAGCAGGTGGTGCTGGTCCAGGGTCCTGCGCCCCACCTTCATCCTGGGGATGTCGAACATGAGCTGGAAGTGGGGGGACTGGGCGTGCATGAGCCTGTGCCTGGCCAGGGCGTCGATCTTTCTCCGCCCGGCGAGCCACTTCTGCTGGCGGGCTCTTTCCCGGGCGAGCCAGGCCTCGGCCCGGGGGTTCTTGCACTCCTTGCAGTCCACCCGGAGCGTGCCGCCGCAAAGCCTGCATTCGTCCCGGACGGAGCAGAAGGGAACGCCCTCCTCAAGTTCCCGGAAGGCCTTCTTGTGCCGGGGGCACCACTTCCAGCCCCGGTCCTTGCAGAACCTGCAATGGGGATGTCCCATGCCGGGCACCTGGACGGGTTTCTTCCAGGCCGGCCTGGAGGGCTTCTTACCGGGCCGTTTTTGGGTCCGGCCCCCCTGGGCGAAGGCGGGGGTCAAGAGAAGGGCGGCCGCAAGGAGCGAAAGGCCCGCATAGGCCCAGGCCCGTTTTCCTTTGCTCCTCCTTCGCGGAAGGATGTTAGGATCGAGAGATGCGAACATCGACGAACACCTTGAAAGCGGTTCTCCTGGACGCGGGAAACACCATCCTGGGGCTGGACTACGAACTCCTCGCCCAGACTCTAGCGCCGGGGAACCCGGCCGTCACCCCCGAGGCCCTGGCAAGAGCCGAGGCCAGGGCGAGAAAACTCCTGGCTCCCTATTTCGGCGCCGAGAAGCCCCCCTCCCTGGAAGAGGGGATCGCGCTCTTCGCCCGGGCCATGGCCGAACCCTTCGGGATCGACCCTGAGGGCGAGGGAACCCGCCGCATGGTGGAACTCTTCATGAGTTCCGAAGGCATGGACCGGGCCTGGAGCGTGCCCATCGAGGGCGTGGAACCGGCCCTGGAGGAGTTGAAAAGCCGGGGTTTCAAACTGGCCGTCGTCTCCAACGGCGACGGCCAGGCGCCCCGGCGGCTCCGGGACGCGGGCCTGGCCCGCTTCTTCGAGGAGATCATCGATTCCGGAAACGTGGGCGTGGAAAAACCCGACCCCCGGATTTTCCTTCTGACCCTGGAAAAACTCGGCGTGGAGCCGGCCGAAGCGGTCCACGTGGGAGACTTCTACCAGGTCGACGTGCTGGGCGCGCGGAAGGCGGGGCTTAGGGAAGGCATCCTGATCGACCCCTACGGCGACTGGGAGGAGGCGGACTGCCCCCGCATTCCTACCGTGGCCCACCTTCCCCGCCTCCTGGACGAGATGGGGTGAAGGGAATAAGGGGCTTCCACAGCCTTCAGCCGGGAACGGCGGGCAAAGGCCCGGCTGGGGCCTGAGCCTTACGCGCCACTTGAAAAGGGCGCTGATTGACAGGCGTAAAAAAAGTCGCCTCCTCCGCAGAATTTGTGGGTCCTTGGAGAGCCAAAAGGGGGGAGAATTCCTCGAAAAGCCCGGAAAGAGACAAGTTTCCGGCCTTCCAGCCTTTCCCTAGGATTTGACATTTATAAACGGGGGCGTTTGTGCGGCCTTATCCGGGAAGAGAAGGAGCCTGGGCCTTGATTTCAAACCATGTTTTCAAGGGTGCTTCCTCCCAAAAAAATCAGTGACGGTTACGACAAAAGTCCAGGACCCTCGAAAATCCCAAAAAAAT